>JAFXDI010000004.1 GCA_017521245.1 Bacteroidales bacterium | reverse complement strand
GGAATTTGGAATTCAGTTGAGAGTGCAGAGATAGCAGAGAATACAATCTATGCAGTAGCAGGAGGTGTGCAAGTTGAGGTAGCCGAAGCAACAAACGTAGAGGTTTACTCAATAGCAGGAACATTGGTAGCCGAGAAAGTAATTTCAGGTACATCAACAATTGCTCTTGCAAAAGGCGTTTACATTGTAAAAGCAGCAGATAAAGTAACTAAAGTTGTTGTAAAATAATTTAGAAATTAGTTATTAATCATAACCCAACAGGGGTTGCACTGAAAAAGTGTAACCCCTGTTTTTTATCTTTCCAATTAGAACAGATAGTCAATAAATCAATGAATTTCAAAATTGGAACTTCTCTCTCCTTTGTCTAATGATTTAAATCTTCAATGTGTGTCTAAGATTTCCTGATAAAAATTAAGTGTGAAAAATATAAAAAAAAGAACAATGAGGAGGTTTTTTTAATAAAAATAGTTATATTTGCCCCGTTATTGGAATTAATTTATTAACCTAAAATAATTAAAGTATGAAGAAAATTTTACTTTTCACTTTGGTATTATCACTATTAATACCATTTGGTTTGAAGGCACAAGTTGCTGCAGACCAATTACCTACAGGTTATTGTACCATAAATACGAAAAAACCTAACTGGGCAGATGCATGGACACACGCTATTAAAGATTTTAATATCAGCGTTAATGGAGAACAAGTGGCATCGCATGGAGCACCCTCTTCAAAGTTCAATAACCTTACAAGTTCTGTTGTGTTTAATGCTGCACAAGGAGATGAGGTTACTATAACTTTTACAAATGGAGGATGGTCTTACAACGTATGGGCAGGTTTTGACTGGGATAGAGACGGAAACTTTGATGAAGTTATTGCTGCTTATCCCGAAGATACAGGTCGTGGACAACAAGTATTTACAGAGGATCAAGGAACAATAACAGTAACTGTTCCTGATAATGCCGAGGTTGGTAAATCAGTAGTACGTATATTGTCTGATGGAGCATGTGATGAGTCTTTATGGGATCCTATTACAGCACCATTGTGTGGAACTCACGGAGCAGGAGCAATTGGATATGCTGGAGTATATTACGATGTTGCAATCAATGTTGAGGAGGGTGTATTTACAGGAAATGTATTCACTGTTTCAGCAACAAGTGCCGATGCAACAATGGGAACAGCAGAGGCTTCATCAACAGAGGTAAACGAGGGTAGAACAGTAACCTTGACAGCAACACCTGAATATGGTTATGGCTTTGTAAACTGGACAGTTGCTGGCGTTGAGGTTTCAACCGAGAACCCTTACAAACCAACAATTACAGCAAACACTGACTTTGTTGCTAATTTTGAGGCGTTGCCTATGTGTACTGTAACAGTAACATCTTCTGATGCAACAAAAGGAAGTGTGGAGACATCGGCTACAAGTGTACCACAAGGAGAGTATGTAACAATTACAGCAACAGCACAACCGGGTAATATATTTATAAACTGGACAGTAAATGGTTCTCCTGTTTCAACAGAAAATCCATTTAATGTACCTATAAATGCAGATACTGAGTTTGTTGCAAACTTTGAGGAGTCGGCAATAATAATAGGAAAAGAGTATCGTATTAAAGATGTTGCTACAAACCAATACATAACTGCATTTAATACAGATGCCCACACAGGTGGTACTAATGGTGGTGTTGGAACATCTGCCTTTGCCGAAAATGATAATCAAATTATGATTTTTGAGGAGAGCGGAGCAAACTACAAGATAAAAACAAAAAGTGGTTACTATATCTATGCTCAAGCATGGAATGTTGACGCATTATCTTCTCAATCAACAGAGTTCAAATTTATTGATAATGGCTCAGGCTATTATATGCAAGCCTACAACACAAATAAAGGTAATGCTTGGTACCATGTCAAGAATGAGAGTGTAGGTGGAACATATTATCTATTTGCAGATGCTGCTGTTGGTGCTGCGGCAACTTGGGTATTAGAGCCATTGACTCAGATATATACAATATCTCTTAGTGTAACACCTGCTGACGGAGGAGAGGCAACAGCATCATTGTATTCAGTAGAGGAGGGAAGCACTACAACTCTAACAGCAACCCCTGCTGAGGGTTATGAGTTTGTAAACTGGACACTTGGTGGTGTTGAGGTATCAACAGATGCAGTATATACAACAACAGCGGTAACTGAGAATCGTGAGTATGTTGCAAACTTCAAGTTTAAACCAGTAGAGCCTCGTGAGGTAAGAGTTGCATCAAGCAACAATGCAAAAGGTTATGCAACAATAATTTCTCCGGCACCTTCAGGAACAGAGCCTTCAGTAACAACAGGTGAGATGGTAACCGTTAAAGCCTTTGCAAACGGATCAGATAACTTCTTTGTAAATTGGACAATCAATGAAGTGATAGTAGGAACAGAAGAGACATATACATATATTGGTGAAGAGGCCGCAACAATTCAAGCAAACTTTGTGTCAAAATATTTGATAACAATCAATGATGTTTCAGGAGGAAAAATAAATGTAACATCAGGATCTTCTAAAATCTCTTCAGGTGACAGAGTTCAAGAGGGAGAATACATAACAGTTACAGTAAAAGAGGATACCTATAAAGAGTTGAAAAAATTAATAGTAAACGGAGTAGATGTATATGCTCAATATAAATCAACAAAATCATATACAACAGCAGTAAATTCAGCAATGACAATTACTGCCGAGTATGGAACTCCAACATGTACCCTTACTTGGGAACATACAGGAGATGGATATATTGAAGTTTGGACAACAGATACATACGAAACAGAAAGTGCTGATTGGGCAGAACCAGCAGGAGATCAATACTCAATGTTTGATGAGGCTCCATTTGACAGTAATATAGCAATCTTCGTATTCCCAGGAGGAGAACCATTATCATCTGAAAATTCAAATAAATTGTTATCTTTGACAGTCAATGACGAAGAAATTGATTTGAGTGAAGAAGGTGATCTAATGATGTTTGGTGATGTCTTTATAGAGTCAATAAAAGGTCCTCAACACATAGTAGCAGAGTTCACAGGAGAATGGAATTCAGTTGAGAGTGCAGAGATAGCAGAGAATACAATCTATGCAGTAGCAGGAGGTGTACAAGTTGAGGTAGCCGAAGCAACAAACGTAGAGGTTTACTCAATAGCAGGAACATTGGTAGCCGAGAAAGTAATTTCAGGTACATCAACAATTGCTCTTGCAAAAGGCGTTTACATTGTAAAAGCAGAAGATAAAGTAACTAAGGTTGTTGTTAGATAGTCAGCAGTTAATTCATTGCTATGCGATAATTAAATTAGTTACTAACCATAGCCCAACAGGGGTTGCACTGAAAAAGTGTAACCCCTGTTTTTTTACTCAAAATAGTCTGATTAGCCCATTTGGTGCAATTGAACATTAATATCATATAACAAACTGTTAAAACCTTTAATAATTCAATAAAATTGTCTATTTTTGCAAAGCGAATGTTTTATGCATAAACTATTAACCTTATATTAGTCAATTAAATAATTATGAGAAAGATTTTGCTATTTGTAGTTGCATTATTGTTTGTGGCAACAAATATTAATGCAGAGAAGTTGACAGGTACGCTTTCGTCAAATATGAATGCGTATAGCACATGGACAGATGAATATCCTTCATCAAATGCAAATGACGGGAATTATTCAACTAAGTTTTGGTCAGATGCAGCACAAAAAGTTGGAGACTATGTAACAATGTCTTTGAACGCATCTGCAAGTATCGGAGAGATTAAATTATATTTTGCCGATGGTGATAAACCGGCTGCGGCAGAAGTGGAAATCTCTACCGACAATTCAGACTGGCAAAGTGTTGCAACTTTTGTTACTTCTGATATAGTGGATAATCTATATACCTGCAATGCCAATGCTCTTGTAGCACAATATGTAAGATTGAGATTTACACAAGCATCAAGCAATTGGTTTCAATTATGTGAGTTTGAGGTGTATGAGTCGCCAGTAGAACTTGCTCCACGTACAATCAGTGTATCTGTTGCTGATGAAACAATGGGAACTGCATATATAGGAGAAGAGGGAACATTATCAGTATCAGACCAAACAGGTGCTGTTCAAATTACTGCTGTACCAGCAGAAGGATACAAATTTGTAAATTGGACAATAGGTACAGATGAGGTTGCTACAACTGCAACTTTTGTTGATGTAACAGAAGGAGATAAAGCATACGTTGCAAACTTTGCCGCAAAAGAGGTGTATCAGGTAAGTGTATCTGTTAATGATGCAACAATGGGTACAGCATCGGCAACTAAAACAGGAGATGTTTATGAAGGGGAATCTGTTACATTTACAGCAACACCTAAAGAGGGATATGTATTATTTAATTGGACATCTGGAGAAGAGATTGTAAGTAATGACCTATCGTTTACAACAACAATCAGCGAAAGTGTAGAGTATAAGGCTAATTTTATGCTACAACCTACAAAATTGGTGCTTCAAGATGTATTTGCCAGTTTCCCTCCAAGTTCTTATTATCCTCTTTCAAATCTTATAGATGGAAATCTTAACACAGAGATGTATGTATCGGCAGGTTCAGGGGCAACAGTAACTGTTGAAATTGCAGAGGAATCTATTGTGGGAGATATAGTATTGTATTTCTATGGCTATGCATCATTTCAACCAAGCAAAGCCAAAATACAGGTTTCAAGCGACAATGAAACATATATCGATGTTGATGGATGTAGTTTTACAAGAGCAGATATACAAGAAGGTGTAATTACCTTGAAAGCAAATGGAGTTCCAGCAAAATATGTAAGAATCTATTTTGAGGAGACTTCATACGTTGATATGTATGAGATTGAGGTATATGAGGCTCCTATTCAAATTGCACCACGTGCAATCAGTGTATCTGTTGCAGATGAGACAATGGGAACTGCATATATTGGCACAGAAGGAACAACCTCTGTTGAAAATCAAACAGGAGTAGTTAAATTGGTTGCTGTGGCAAATAAAGGATATGAGTTTGTAAACTGGACAGTAGGAACTGAAGTTGTTTCAACAAATGCAACATTTGTTGACAGAACAGAAGGTGATAAAGATTATGTGGCTAATTTCGTAGCATTGCCATTATTCAACATAAGCGTATCAGTAAATGATCCTCTTATGGGAAGTGTTACCGCAACTGAAACAGGTGAAGTGTTTGAAAATACCAATGTAACACTTACTGCAACCCCAACAGATGGATATGAGTTTGTAAATTGGACAGTAGGCGATAGCATAGTAAGTAAAAATAATCCATACGTTATTACAGTAGAGGCATCTGCCGAATATAAAGCAAACTTCAGGATAGTACCAACCAAAATAAATATTGTAAATGCAGAGTCATCAATGGAACATTATAATTCTTTTACAACAGATAATATGTTTGATGGAAATTATAATACTTATTTTGATACATCAGAAGGTCAAAGTACCTATGAAGAGGTAACAGTAACAGTTACTCTTGAAGAGGAGTCTGTTGTAGGAGAGGTTAAAATAAACTTTATACAAAATTATATTCCTAATGCTGCAAAATTACAAGTATCAACAGATGGCGAAACATGGAATGATGTTGAGGGAGCAGAATTTACTTCTGAAGATGTGGAGAATTGTGGAACTATCCCTAATGGTAGCATAATTAACCGCATAACAGTTGACCTAAAAGGTGCAACCGCAAAATATGTGAGAATGTATGCTACTGACAAGGCTGGCACCTATTTGACTATATGTGAGTTTGAGGTATATGAGGCTATTGTTAATGTAGCACCACGTGCAATCAGTGTATCTGTTAATGATGAAACAAAGGGTACAGCATATATTGCTATTGAGGGAGTAACAGAGGTTACTAATCAAACAGCGGCAGTTAAGTTGGTGGCAGTACCCAGTGCTATCGGTTACAAATTTGTAAATTGGACAGTTAATGGCGAAGAGGTGTCAACATCTGCTTCATTTATTGACCGTACTGAGGGAGATAAAGCATACGTTGCAAACTTTATTGATAAACCTCAATTTGCAGTGTCAGCAACATCTGCTAACGAAAGCAAAGGAACTGTTACAGTATCTCAAGAAGGTGATGTATATGAAGGAGAAGAGGTGACATTTACAGCAACCCCAACTGCTGGATATAAATTTGTTGCATGGAAATCTGGCGAAGAGGTTGTAAGCGAGAGTGCATCATATACAGTTACTGTAAGTGAGCCAATATCACTTGTGGCAACATTTGAAAGAGATCCTATGCTTAACCGCTCAGAATGGACAGTTACAGCATCATCGCAAGAGGCATCAGGCGAAGGAGCAGGAAACGGAGTTGCTTCATGTATTATTGATGGAAACAATTCAACACATTGGCACTCACAATGGAGTGGTTCAGAGCCCGGATACCCCCACTGGTTTATGATTGATATGAAAGAGGTAAAATCATTTGATGAGTTTGAATATATTTCAAGAGGAAATGGTACTTCTGATGATGGCTCAAACAATGGTAACATTCTTAACTATGTGTTGTATGTTAGCGATACTGAGATAGATCCTAACAACCTTGATGCTGCAACAAAAGTTACAGAAGGAAGATTTACTTATGATGGAACTTCTAACTCTCATAAGGTTGCAGTAACACCAGCAGAAGGACGCTATGTAATGCTATATGCAACAGGTCAATCGGCAAATGGTAGAAAAAATGCATCTTGTGTTGAATTCTATCTATACTCAAGTTCATACGCAGTAACAGTATCATCTTCAGATCCTGAAATAGGTACTGCATATATTGGAGAAGAGGGTGTAACTACAGTAGGATGTTCAGTAGAGGGAACAGATGTAGTGACAATCACTGCTCAACCAGTAGCAGGTTATCGTTTTGTAAACTGGACATTAGACGGAGAGGTTGTATCAACAGACGCAGTATATACAACAACTGAGGTTACAGAGAGTCGTGAGTATGTGGCAACATTTGAGTTTGCAACTCTTGAACCTCGTACAGTAAAAGTTGCATCAAACGACAAAACAAAAGGATATGCAGTATTTGTATCTCCAGTGCCTGAGGGAACAGCAACAGATGTAACAACAGGCGAGATAGTAACAGTAGAGGCAATAGCACAATCAAGTGACGACTTCTTTGTAAACTGGACAATCAACGGAGTGGCAGTTGGAACAGAACCAACATACGAGTATCTTGGTGCAGAGGCTGCAACAATCCAAGCAAACTTCATCTCTAAATACACTGTAACAATTGATCAAGTTACAGGCGGAACAATCTCTGTTAAATCAGGAGAAACATTTGTGGCATCAGGCGATAGAGTATTGGAAGGAAACTATATCACAATAGATGTAGAAGCAAATCCTCGCAGCGAACTTAAAAAACTATTTGTAAATGGTGAAGATGTATTTAATCAATATAAATACAATCCTAATTACAGCATACAAGTAAATGGCCCAATTACAATTACCGCAGAATATGGCGAGCCAATCTGTTACTTCACATATGAGTGTACAGGAAACGGTTGGATTGAAGCATGGGAAACAGATACATACGATGATGCAGCATTCGAAGAAGGAACATTAGAGTTGCCACTATCTCCTGTAGGAGTACAATATGCTTATGGCGATGCAATTCCATTTGAAGGAACAGTAGCAATATTCCCAGTTGCAGGAGACGGAGATTCATTGGTATCAATAAAAATCAATGATGAGGCTCAGGATATGAGTGAAGAGAGTGATGTAGTGTTATTCGGCGATATCTTTGTTGATCCTGTAGATGCTCCAATCCATGTAGTAGCTGTCTTCACAGGAACATCAACAGGAGTTGAGAGTGCAGAGATAACCGAGACTTCAATCTATGCAGTAGCAAATGGAGTAAAGGTTGAGGTAGCAGAAGCAACATCAGTATCAATTTACTCAATGGCAGGAACATTGGTAGCAGAACAACAAGTGTCAGAGTCAGCGGTAATTGCACTTGAAAAAGGAATTTACATTGTAAAAGCATCTGAGAAAGTTGTTAAAGTTGTTGTAAAATAAGTTGTCAGTTGTTAGACTGATAAAATTAAATAACCTTTCAAAGGAGGAGAGAAGTTTGGATCTCTCCTCTTTTTTTGTTACTCCAATAACTTTAATATTGCTTGATAACTAAAAACTAACAACTAACAACTAACAACTGATATTTTTTTTGTAAATTCGCATATTAAATCGCAATAAAGTGAATATACAAGAGTTACATAAAATATTTGTATCAAACCCTGTAATTAGCACTGATACAAGAAAGATAGAACAGGGCTCGATATTCTTTGCTTTAAAAGGAGCAAATTTTGATGCAAACAAATTTGTGGTAGAGGCACTTGATAAAGGTGCGGCATACGCAGTTGCCGATGACCGGGAACTTGCAAAACTAAACGATAACAGGATAATATTGGTTGAGAATGTTTTGCTAACACTTCAAGCATTGGCGAGGTATCATCGCGATACTATGAATATTCCGGTATTGGCTATAACAGGAACAAACGGAAAGACCACTACCAAAGAACTTATAACTGTGGCGTTATCTCCCATTCATAATGTACTCTCAACAATAGGCAACCTAAACAATAGTATTGGTGTGCCATTAACTCTATTGCGTTTAAGAAAAGAACATACCATAGCGGTAATAGAGATGGGAGCAAGTCACCCGGGAGATATTGAGGAGTTGGTAAATGTGGCAAATCCAACATACGGTATAATAACTAATGTGGGTAGAGCGCATCTTCAAGGCTTTGGCTCATACGAAGGGGTAATATCAACCAAGTGCGAACTATATGATTATATAAAAGCAAAGCAAGGAAAACTATTTGTCCGTAACGAGGATGAAGTGTTGATGCAACGCTCCGAAGGGATTGGCAGGGTTTTATACGGAGCATCACCCTTGTTGGAAATTAACGGAACTATAAAATCTGTATCGCCATTCTTAAAAGCCGAAATAGTTTGCGGTGGCGAGGTTTACGATATAGATACAAATCTTATAGGTAAATACAATTTAGATAATGTTGTGGCAGCATCAACTATTGCATCACACTTTGGTGTGCCAATGAGTGAGATAGTTAAGGCAATATCAGCGTATATCCCTTCAAATAGTCGCTCACAATTTATAAAAGGCGAACGCAATAACATAATACTTGATGCCTATAATGCTAATCCATCGAGTATGAAGGTTGCTATTGAGAATTTTGCCGAGGTGGATGCGACTGATAAAATGCTAATTCTTGGCGATATGTTGGAGCTTGGCGAGGAGAGCAGGCGTGAACACACAGGAATAGTATCATTGTTAGAACAATTAAACTTTACAAATGTAATATTGGTAGGTAAGGAGTTTGGTGCTGTTAAATCGCAATATACAAAGTTTGCAGCTACTCCCGAAATGTTAGAGTTTTTAAAAGAGAGTGATATTAAATCAAAAACCATATTGGTAAAAGGTTCTCGTGGAATTGCTCTTGAACAAGCAGTTGACTATTTGAGATAATGGAGTTTACAGAAAAGATAAAGAAGAGAATAGATACCCCTATATTCAGACAACTTTCTGAGGTTGCCGATGAGGTGGGTGTGCCTTGCTATGTGGTTGGCGGATATGTGAGAGATATAATACTTGAGCGTCCTTCAAAAGATATTGATGTTGTTGTTGTAGGTAGTGGTATAGTGGTTGCAGAACACTATGCAAAGAGACTCGGAAAGGGTGCTCATCTTTCCGTATTTCGTAACTTTGGAACAGCGCAAGTAAAGTATCGCGGAATGGAGGTAGAGTTTGTAGGAGCAAGAAAAGAATCTTACTCGCACAACTCTCGCAAACCTATTGTTGAAGACGGAACTCTTGAAGATGATCAAAATCGTAGAGATTTTACAATAAACGATATTGCAGCAAGTCTGAATGGTGCAAACTTTGGCGAAGTTTTAGATCCTTTTGGAGGTTTTGATGATATACGTAACAAAACTATTAGAACTCCTTTAGATCCCGATATAACATTCAGTGATGATCCCTTGCGAATGATGCGTGCTATACGCTTTGCAACGCAACTGCAATTTGATATTGCCCCAGATACATTCAGAGCAATAGTCCGTAATTGTGAAAGAATATCTATTATCTCAGGTGAACGTATTATAGATGAGATAAATAAAATAATGAAATCGCCCCAGCCATCAATAGGATTTAAGCTATTAGATGAGTCGGGATTGTTGCAGTTGATACTCCCCGAACTCTCAGCTCTTAAAGGTGTTGATAACGTGGAGGGTAAAGGCCATAAAGATAACTTCTATCATACACTTACTGTACTTGATAATGTGGCACTCCGTAGTGATAATATCTGGTTGCGTTGGGCTGCTCTTATGCACGACATCGGAAAACCTGTTGTAAAACGTTACGACAAGAAAACCGGCTGGACTTTCCATAATCACAACTATATGGGGGCCAAAATGATACAACGTATTTTCCGTAAATTAAAACTTCCGTTGGGAGAGGAGATGAAGTATGTTCGTAAGTTGGTTGATTTGCATATGCGACCAATAGTTCTGGCTGAGGAGATTGTAACTGACTCTGCAATTCGCCGACTCCTTTTTGATGCGGGTGTGGATATAGAGGATTTGATGCTCTTGTGCGAGGCTGACATAACCTCTCGCAATCGCGAAAAGGTGGCTCGTTTCAAAGAGAACTTTGGCGTGGTACGTCAAAAACTAAAGGAGATTGAGGAGAAGGATAGGATACGAGAGTTTCAGCCTCCTGTGAGTGGCGAAGAGATAATGGCTCTCTTTGGATTACCTCCCTCACGCCCGGTAGGAGATATAAAAGAGGCAATTAAAGAGGCAATACTCGATGGTGTTATTCCTAACGAATATGAGCCTGCATATAACTATATGCTAAAGGTTGCTGCCGATATGGGTTTAAAACCTGTAAAATAGGAGAGTTATTAGTTAACAAACATTCGTTTGTTGAGCTTGCTCTCGCTCAACAATACACAAATAAATCTGGCGAATTGTGTTTGCTCAATTGCACAAAACTTTGTGGGTGCTTTTGTCGTTTACGATATATACAAAATAGACGCCACTTGCCATATTAAAAGTAAAGGGAGTGTTGCAGGTAACCTCTCTGTCGATGAGGTATTTGCCATTACAATCAAAAACTTTGATTTCAATTTTCTTGTCTCTTCCTTTAATGGTTATATCGCCATTTGTAGGGTTGGGATAAATCTCATATTCTGAATTCTCTTTTAGGCTCTCAATTCCGCTCTCTTCTGTTGTAAGAATATCGGTTTGATACGAAACCTTATCTTGTGCTGTAATAGTCAGTTTAACCAAATCTCCACTGTTTATGCCATTAATATCTAATTCGGCAAAACCTTCGGTAACCCTCTTTGAATCAATAATTTCACCATTACTCCATAGGGTTGCAACAGCATATTCTGTATCGCAATAGATAGTAAAAGAGTTATTGCTTGTCTCTATCTTCTCATTATGGGTTATATCCATAACAGAAGGTGCTTTTGTTCGTAATATTAACGAGGGGTCGCCAAACATAGCCCATTGACAAGCAACGTCAGCACCGCTACCCTTATATTTTCCGATAACGCTCTTATATGCAGCGTTCACAACCTCTCCAAAACTCTTTGTAAACCCAATGGAGTCTGATATTAAAATACGAGCAATTTCATCTTGTCCCAACATCGGGGGATTCCAATATATTTGTGTTGTAAAGGCTAACATACCCACAGCACCAATAGGTTTGTTGTTTGTATCTCTGCCTCTTAAAAATCCCTCAGCAAGGCAAGTAGATAATCTGAAATGTCCGTTTTGGCAACCTGCCGCAATTATAATGGGTAGTTTGTTTGCGTTTGTAAGATTTTTAACATCGCTAACTGCAAAACCTGTTGTTTGCCAACTCTCAGTGTAACCATGCCCAATGTAGTTGATTAATCCGCAGCCACTGTTTAGAGTGTTTTTAAGTGTGTTTTTTGAATTGGTTGTGGCAGTTGTGTATCCGTACTCTTTGAGATTATTGTTAAGGTAGGTAATATGTTCATTATCTGTCTCGCTATTATCTCCTGTTTCGTAAGAGTAGGGGTTGGCAATACCAAGCGAAGAACTTAACCATGTGGCAGAAGTATCAATATCACGCTCGTAATAGATTGTTCTCTCAACTTGAGTTTTAATATCATCAATGCTCTCTCCCGAAAAACGACCAACTAAAACAGCAGGTGGGTAGTCGGTTGAGTATATGTAGCCATACTCGGCATCAGAGTAAGCACTATACTCATTGGGGTCTGTTACTCCATAACTGATATGGGTGGGAACTTTATCTGCATCTCCAACCAAAAGCAAGTATCTGTTGCCATTTGTTTTATGGTAGTTTGAAACAAATGCCTTTATATCGTTTGCGGTAGTGCCTGTCTGGCTCATTTTAACAACCTCGCACCACAATCCCTTTTGTTCTTTCCATTCAACGTAAGGAGTCATTGCTTCAGTATATTCATCTGCCGATATAATAAGAATTTGAGCCTTTGAGGTAAAGGTAAAAAAGAGAAGAGATATAATTGCTATTATTGGTTTAAACTTCATCACTCTATTATTTATATCAGTTTGTTAAATTCCTATCTTAAATACTTTGCAAAACTAAATAATAAAAGGATAAAATGAAACTATATAAATGATAAAAGAAGTGTAAATTTGACAAAAAAAGAAAAGAGTTCTGAAAATTTTCAGAACTCTTTGTGTTGGCGGTGCGGACGGGACTCGAACCCGCGACCCCATGCGTGACAGGCATGTATTCTAACCAACTGAACTACCGCACCAATCCGTTTTGTGCTTTAAAAAGAAACTCGCTTGTTTCTCATTTGCGATGCAAAGGTACACAATATTTTTATATTGGCAATAGTTTTAATGAAAAAAATATCATAAAAAATAAATTAATTTTTGTTCCCGCTCATTATCAGGCAGATAAAATTATGCGTTTAAAGCAAGTCTTTCTCATTTCTGAGAAAAGAACTTGCTTTCGATTATATAAAAATTAAAATTAAGAGATTTCAAAAACTAATAATCGCAATCCTTTTTTACGCTACCGTCACTGTTGAACCATATATCACACTCGTTAGGTGAGGTTTTTAGCTCAACTTTATATCCGTAACTCTTCTTCTCTATCTCTGAAACCGCAACTTTGTTGTAGTTGTTTTTAAGATAGAGAACTGCGGTGTTCGGAAGATGTGCTACAAGATGATCATTTAACCCAGCTTTGTCATTCTCCATCTTAATCCACTCTCCGTTATGGTTAAAGCAAACCTCTGTCCCATCGCTACATTTAACCTCCATTTTGTCATTTTCGTGTTTAAACTTAACAATCTTTCCATCGGGGATATTCTCTGTGACAAAACTCTCTATCTTTGACGGAAAAACCTCTTTTGTTTCACTTTTACTCTTGTCTTCCGATGCAAAAGTGGTTAGGGCAACAATCATTCCGATGCCTACTAAAAGCAGGCTTAAACTTAATCTATTCATAATTTTAAAATATTGATTACAATATTAAAACAACAGAAATGCAAATATTGTTTTTGATAGTATAAATATATCCGCTATTATTATTAAATTTACAACGTTTTTATGAAGCGGACAATATTAAAGTGTATCCTATATACCATAGTGATATTGGTAGTAATTGTGTTGTTACTGCCCGCACTTTTGTATGTCCCTGCCATTCAACAGGGAATAGCACAATATGCTACGCGAGCAGCCTCTGAACAAACGGGTATGCAAATAGAGTTAGAGCGAGTGCGTCTTCGTTTCCCATTGGATATTGAACTTGCAAATGCTTTGGTTGTAACACCTCCTAACGATACTATGTTGCAATGTAAATCGTTAGTGTTGGAGTTGGGATTTAAAAGGATTTTTCAAAAAGAGATTGAGATTGAGAGACTCTCTTTTGAGAAAACCAAATTTCATTATGTTGATTCTCTAAAGACCTTTGATATAAGGGTAAATGTTGATGAACTGGGACTAATGGCTCGCCCGGTTAGTCTGGCAAACGAGATGGCAACCCTTCCGGATATCTCATTAACGGGAGGAGATGTGATACTCAATTTGGTTAGCACTCCCGAAGATACCACTGAGTCAACTCCCTCAACCTTTGCATGGGCATTCAATGTTGCCAATATCCACCTTAAGGATATCAGTTATGTGATGACAACAATGCCTCACCAAACATCACTTCAGAGTGCAATAGATGAAGCATACCTCTCAAATGCCGTAGTAGATATAGGCAAACAACAAGTAACGCTTTCAAGTGCAACAATTGACGGAGCATTGTGCCGATACCTGTCGCTCCCTGTTGCCGAGAATAAAACAGAGTCTCAATCTGCACCAGAAGAGGAGACATTGCCTTGGGTTGTAAATGTTGATACTCTATCTCTTGCAAAGAGTAAAGTAACATACGGTAAATTAGACTATGAACCGGTGAAATATTTTGACCCCTCATACCTTTCGCTCTATGACTTGAATATCAATGCTCAAGATATTTACAACAAAGCAATGGAGGTGGCGGCTAAGATAAATCACCTCTCATTCCACGAGCGTTCTGGTTTTGCTGTTTCACATGCAAATATGTCGCTATTGTTAGACTCTTCATGTGTATTGATAGACAATCTCTATTTGGCAACTCAAAACTCAATAATGCGAGGAGGGGTTAAAGCGGATGCTTCAATATTAAAGCAAGATCCATATGCCAACCTGAGTTTGAATATGGATTTATCTCTCTCAATGTTTGATGCTCCCTATTTTGTGCCATCAATATCAAACTATCTGCCACTATTGCCAACCTCAAAAGTAAATGCAAAGATAGATGTTGGTGGAAATCTCTCATTATTGCATCTAAAAAAAGCAGAGGTGGTACTCCCCGATAATTTAGAGGTGGAGTTGTCGGGAGATGTGGCAAATATCTTGAACAACAGACCATTAAAGGCAAGAGCTAATATCAACGGAAAGTTGATTAATGGAGAACTGCTTCAGGCATTTATCGGAGATAAAGATAGCTCCTCAATAGTAATCCCTGATGATATTGCTCTAAACGGAAGAGTGGAGCTAAAAGGCGACTCTCTACGTCCCACTGTGAATATCTCATTAGCAGAGGGAAATGTTAATGTTGCGGGAGTAGTAAATCTTGCAACGGAAGCGTATGGGGTAGATATCTCTATAAATAGATTTCCGCTTCAAAAATTCTTTAAAGATATACCATTAGGCAATGTAACAACCTCCCTAACAGCAGATGGAGAGAGGTTTAACCCTATGCAAGAGGGTGCAACTTCAAATATATCGCTTATGGTTGATTCGCTCTACTATAATAGGTACGACTATACCGATATAAAACTTCAAATGGCTCTCTCTGATGGCATTTACAATGGTTCAATTGTAAGTAACTGTCGGGATGCAAAAATGTCGTTGACGCTTCAAGGCTTGCTTTCGGAGCAGAAACAGACTGTCAATATCAATGGAGATATACCCAATCTTGATTTGCAAAATCTTAATTTCTTGCAAGATAACTTCTCTTTAGTCTCAAGTGTAAATGTTTCAGCCTCTGCCGACACTATGGGAATATACTCCATAAAAGGAGGTGTTGGCAAAACCGTAGTTCGTATGTATGGAGCAAAACGAACATTGCCGGGATTAAATATGGATATATCTGCCGATACAACACGGATAGATGCAAATGTTGAGGCTCAAGGATTGTATCTAAGTTTCGTTGCACCTCAATCATTAAATAATTTTATATCGGCAGTTGATTCGGTAATTGTTGAGGCAAAGAGTCAAACCGATTCTCTAAGGTTTAATATTGACCATATAAAGAGGAGGATGCCCTCATGTAGTCTCTCTTTCTCACTTTCGGATAACCCAATAGTATCGGCTCTCTTAAAGAGAAACGGAATTACATTAGGCTTGGCACAATTAGATTTCTCATCAAATAGCAAAGATCCTGTATATCTAAAATCGGGTATATATTCGCTCACTCAAGGCGAGGCATCGATTGATAGTATATGCGCAAATCTAAATCAAAATGATGAAACTCTTGAGTATGAACTCTTGGTTGGCGGAATAAAGAGTGGCGAAACAAGAGGCGGCTCAATTAAACTCTTTGGCGGTGCGGTAGATAATAGTTTAACAATAAATTGTTTACAAACAGATAGTAAGTACAACTCTGGATTTGACTTTGGAGGTAAGGTTCTGCTTGATTCCACTTTGCTCTCATTCTCAATGGTAACGCCAAAACCGATACTCGGATATAGAGAGTTCAGGGTTAATGATGGCAACTATATATCTCTATCCAATAAAGGTAGAGTAGATGCCGATTTTCAATTAACCTCAGGCGAAAAACTTGTATCATTAAAATCGGGACAAGATACAACCAAAAATCAACTCTTTGTAAAGTTACAGCAACTCGATATAGCATCAATGTTAAAACTCTATCCTCTATCTCCTAAGGTTGAGGGTGTACTCTCTGCTGATTTAGGTGTAAATCTAAACCCCAAACATTTTGGAGTAAAAGGCGATTTAGCAATTGATTCGTTGATATATGAGGGTGGATGTGTGGGTGATTTAAATTTTAAAGCAGGATATGTAGCATTAGAGGAGGGAGGACAACGTGTAGCTCTATCTCTAAATCTTAATGATAAAGAGGTTGTAAAACTTGGAGGAAAATATAATCCTTCTAATGAAGATGAGATGAAACTTAAACTTACGATTGATGAGTTACCATTCTTGTCGGTAAATCCATTTATTCCAGCCGACCTGATGAAACTCACAGGCGAATTAAACGGAGATTTCTCTCTTGTTGGTTCGCAAGAGGCAATAAATATGAACGGATTCTTGCAATTCCAAGATGTAGATATGACTCTCCCTTCAATAGGAACAACCTTTACCCTCTCGCCCGAAAAGATAACCATGAAGGATAATACCATAACCATGTACAACTTTGGTATGTCGGGACCAAACAAACAACCTATGCTGCTTGAGGGAAGCGTAGCGTTGGGTAATATAAAGGAGACTTTGTCGGACTTTGGTAAGATAAGAAGTGATATATTGATTACTGCAAGTGAGTTTCAACTTATAAACGTAAAGAAGAACAACAAAACACTCGTTTATGGTAAGGCGTTCAGTGATATGTTCTTGGTAATACAAGGATATTTAAATAATCTGACATTAGGCGGTAATGTTGCCCTGCTCAACGGAACAGAACTTACATACACCATGCGTGATGGTGGAATGGCTCAACAAGAAGATGTATCAAGTTTGGTAACATTTACAGCCTTTAACGATACAATAAATCAAGATGAGGTAGAGGTAAAACAAAATGTTCATTGGGGAGTAGATATGTCGGTTGGTATATCAATAGGACAGGCAGTAAAAGTTGCGGTAAATTTAACCCCTGATGCAAAATCGGGAATAGATATACAAGGGGGAGGAGAGTTGCTATATACAATGAATATGTTAGGAGATACCCAGTTTACAGGTAAATATAACATTATGAAAGGAACAGTCCGCTACTCATTGCCTGTTGTAGCCACTAAGGTGTTTACAATAGATGATGGAAGTTATATAGAGTGGAACGGAGATATTGCTGATCCAACAATGAATATAACTGCCCAAAACAAAGTGAGGGCAACAGTAAATCAAGGTGGTGCAAGTAATATGGTAAACTTCTATGTTCAGATAGGAATAAAAAACAGCCTTGAAGATTTAGACCTGACCTTTGATCTTACTGCTCCGGAGGATATGACAATAAGTAACGAGTTGGCATCAATGAGTGAAGACCAACGCTCAGAGCAGGCTCTCTCTATGCTTTTGTATAACACCTATACCGGTGTTTCAGGAACGGAGTCAAACTTTGATGCAAATACTGCATTAGGCTCATTCTTGTCAAAAGAGTTAAATCAGTGGGCAAACAAAACTCTTAAAAACGTTGATTTAACTTTTGGAGTTGATAGTTACACTTCGGCAGCTGGAGAGTCCTCGTTGGACTACTCGTATGAGTTCTCAAAGAGCCTTTTGAATGATAGATTAAAGGTCTCTGTCGGAGGCTCCTATAATCCCGATTTGTCGCCCGATGAGGTTGCACAAAGTATATTGGGAGATGTGTCGTTGGAGTATCAATTAGACTCTCGAGATAATATGCTTCTAAAACTTTTCCGTTCATCAACGAATGATATATTAGAGGGTAATATAAGTGAATATGGAGTAGGTTTTGCCGTTCGCAAACAGGTGGTAAAGTTAAAGGAACTATTCCAAATAACAGGACGCAAAGAGAAGGTGGCTCAAAAACGAACAGAGAGACAAAAAGCAAAAGAGACAAAAGAGAAGAGTGAAGAGGCTTCAAAAACAGAAGAAGAGAAATGAGAAAGTGTAAATATATCATCTATATAGCAGCATTAATAATGATTGCAACATCTTGCTCAACCACATCAAGGTTGGGCGAAGGTGAACAACTCTATGTTGGTGTGAAAAAGATGAATATATTATCAACTCAGGGAGCAGATATAACATCGGATGCCAAAAGCGAGGTAAAAGAGGATTTGAGCGTAAAACCAAACAATCCTCTATTCTCTCCTTACGTGCGTTCGCCATTCCCGTTCGGAATATTGATATACCAATATTGTAAACCAACAAAAGATAAAGGATTTAAGCATTGGTTTTACGAACAGTTTGCAAAAGAGCCTGTATTAATCTCAACAGTAAGTCCGCAAATGCGAATGAAATTAGTTGAGAGTAAACTTCAGAATATGGGATACTTCAACTCCGAAGCAACCTATCAACTGCTGCCAAAAAAACGTGATCCAAAGAAAGTGAAAATATCATATACGGTTGACGTTGCAAAAGGGTGGAAGTATGATGAGATATACTATCCCTCTCCTGAGGATAAACTAACAACAATGATTGATAGTTTAAAAGCCACATCGTTTATACAAAAAGGCAAGCAGTATAATACCGATACCCTTAATATGGAGCGTGATAGAATAACCTCAGTGTTGCGAGATAATGGGTTCTACTTTTTCCGTTCCGACTATCTGCACTTCTTGGTAGATACTACACAAAATCGATATGAGGTGGATATTAAAATGATACTTCAGAAAGATATACCGCCTATGGCACTTCGCCAATATAAAACAGGAAAGATAGATGTCTATATTGAGAGTGTAAAAGGTGTGGGAGAGATAGATACCCTCTACTCAAAACGAGGTAAAACATCACGAAACATAAATATAACATATCAAACTCCAAAGAGGGTAAAGTATGGATTAATCAGACGTAATGTTCAAATGCGAACAGGAAGAATATGTTCATTGCAAGACCAACGACTTACTCAGAGCAATCTAAGTAGAACAGGAGTCTTTAGCAAGGTACAGATATTGCCCATACTAACCGATACCTTAAATTCAGACACCCTTGATTTTAAAATCAATTTAGTGATGGGTAAACCTCTTGAGGCGGAGTTTGGTCTAAACGTAACGTCAAAATCAAATAGTTTCTTAGGTCCCGGTGCCGACTTCTCTATATCTCACAACAATATATTTGGTGGGGCAGAGAAATTAACCGTAAAACTGAATGGTGCATACGAGTGGCAAACAGGTGCAAACCGCGTAGAGAACTCGGCTTTGATGAACTCTTACGAATTTGGAGCAAGGGTATCGTTGCTCTTCCCTCGTTTGTTATTATCCAAGAAATTGACAAAGCAGAGAAAGTATCTCTCAACAACAAAATTTGAGTTGGGAACAAGCATATTGAACAGACCAAAGTATTTTAGAATGTTCTCATTTGATGCAGCCATGGAGTATAACTTCTCAACATCGTTGTCATCAACGCATACATTCAATCCATTTAAGCTGGTATATAACAAACTCCTAAATACAAGTTCATCGTTTGAAACAACCCTAAACGAAAACCCTGCAATAGCACTAAGTTTTCGTGATCAGTTCATTCCAATGATGCGGTACGCCTATACCTATACCAAGTTGTTTGGTAAGGCGGATGCAAATAAAATATACTTAAGATTAGAGGCAACTCAAGCAGGAAACCTAATTGATGGTATAGGGCGTATGTGCGGAATAGAGGGAGAGAAGAAACTCTTTGGAAACCAATTCTCACAATTTGTGAAAGGTCAGTTTGAGTTTAAATATTCGCGCAAATTGTGGGGGGAGAATTGGTTGGTATCACGTTTTCTTATAGGAGCAGGACACGCATATAGTAACTCAACAGTAATGCCATATCGCGAGCAGTTCTATATAGGAGGAGCAAATAGTATCAGAGCCTTTACGGTGCGTTCATTAGGTCCGGGAAGTTATCGCCCCAATACCGATAATCCCAACTACTATTTTGACCAAACAGCAAACTTTAAGTTGGAGGCAAACGTTGAGATGCGATTAAAAATATTTGGAGGATTACAGTTTGCACTATTTCTTGATGCAGGAAACATCTGGTTGTTGCAAGACGATCCACTCAGACCCGGAGGAAAACTTGAGGGAAAAACATTCTTAAAAGATATAGCCTTAGGAACAGGATTCGGTATCCGTTACGACTTGTCAGTGATAGTACTCCGCCTTGACTTGGGAATAGGTCTTCATGCACCATACGATACAGGCAAGAGTGGATATTATAATATGCCCAAATTCAAAGATAGTTTAGGTCTTCACTTTGCAATAGGTTATCCGTTTTAGTTTTTAGTTAAAACATCAGTATAGTTTGTTGCTATGGATAATTTGTAGTAATTTTGCACTTGAAAACAAAAAAAAGAGAAAATATAAACATTTTTCAAGGAAAAATTGAATACTTATGAAGTATAGTAATGACAATTGGACAGGTTTTAAGGGTGATGTTTGGCGCGATGAGATAAATGTTCGCGACTTTATTCAATCAAACTACACTCCTTACGAAGGTGATGAGAGTTTCTTGGTGCCATCATCAGAAAAGACTCGCAAAGTATGGAACAAACTAACAGAGATGTTTAAGGAGGAGCGTGAGCGTGGCGTTTATGATGCCGAGACAAAACTTCCTCAAACAATTACAACATACGGACCTGGATACATTGATAAAGAGAATGAGGTAGTAGTAGGACTTCAAACAGATGCTCCTCTTAAACGCGGAATCTTCCCTAAAGGAGGAATTCGTATGGTGGAGAATAGTTTGAATGCATACGGATATGAACTCGATCCTATGACTAAAGAGATATTTACAAAATATCGTAAAACTCATAACGAAGGAGTATTCTCGGCATACACTGAGGAGATGTTAGAGGCACGTCGTTCGGCAATCATCACAGGACTTCCTGATGCTTATGGTCGTGGACGTATCATTGGTGACTACCGCCGTGTTGCTCTGTACGGAACAGCAATCCTTATAGCAGAGAAAAAACACTTCCAGAAACGCTTGGACATCCAAGAGATTACTGAGGAGACAATCCGTAGTCGTGAGGAGGTAAGTGAGCAAATCAAAGCATTAAAGGATTTTGAGAAGATGTGTGCTGGTTACGGATTTGATGTAACACGTCCGGCAAAAGATGCACGTGAGGCTGTGCAATTCGTATATTTGGCATATTTGGCTGCGGTAAAAGATCAAGACGGAGCAGCAATGTCAATAGGACGTACAGCAACATTCTTGGATATATATATTGAAAAAGATATTCGTGAAGGAAAACTAACCGAAGAGGAGGCTCAAGAGTTGGTTGATCAAATGATTATCAAACTTCGTATAGTACGTTTCTTGCGTACTCCCGAATATAACGACCTATTCTCAGGAGATCCTGTATGGGTAACTGAGTCGTTAGGTGGTATGGGACTTGATGGTAGAACATTGGTAACAAAATCATGTTATCGCTACCTTCACACACTTTACAATCTTGGTCCTGCACCAGAGCCAAACTTAACAGTGCTTTGGGCTGAGAGATTGCCAGAGAACTGGAAGAAATATTGTGCAAAGGTATCAATTGATACATCTGCTATCCAATACGAGAACGATGACTTAATGCGTGTTGAGTATGGTGATGATTACGGAATTGCATGTTGTGTATCTCCTATGAAGATAGGAAAGCAGATGCAATACTTTGGTGCAAGAGCAAACCTTGCAAAATGTCTGTTGTATGCAATCAATGGTGGACGCGATGAGATAAGCGGAGTTCAGGTAGCACCACGTTTTGAGCCAATCACAAGCGAGTATCTTGATTACGATGAGGTAATGCGTAAATACTCACAAATGATGCGTTGGTTGGCAAAAGTATATGTAAACGCATTGAAGATAATTCACTATATGCACGATAAATATGCATACGAGGCATTTGAGATGAGTTTGCATGACGGACGTGTGGAGCGTATTCGTGCAACAGGAATTGCAGGATTGTCAATCGTTGCCGACTCATTGGCAGCAATACGCGATTGCAAAGTAAAAGTAATTCGCGATGAGCGTGGTTTGGCAGTAGGATTTGAGCGTGAAGGCGACTATGTTCCTTTTGGAAACAACTGCGATGCAACAGATAAGATTGCAGTTGATATAACTGAGCGTTTTATGGAGTACTTGCGTCAACACGAAACATATCGCAACGCAACTCCAACACAATCAATCCTTACAATTACAAGTAATGTTGTGTATGGTAAGAAGACAGGTTCAACACCTGACGGACGTCAAGGAGGAACTCCATTTGCACCCGGTGCAAACCCAATGAACGGACGCGACATAAAAGGTGCTGTAGCGGCATTGGCATCGGTGGCAAAACTTCCATTCCAACACGCACACGATGGAATATCATATACATTTGCAATATCTCCTGCTGCATTAGGAAAAGAGAACGAAGTGAGAGTAAACAACCTTGTTGGATTACTTGACGGATACTTCACTCCAACAGGAGGACAACACCTAAATGTAAACGTATTTGATTCATCTCTTTTGATTGATGCAATGGAGCATCCTGAGAAATACCCACAATTAACAATTCGTGTATCAGGATATGCTGTAAACTTTGTAAAACTAACAAAAGAGCAACAATTAGACGTTATTTCAAGAACTATCAACCAATCTATGTAATAGTAGATGAACAAGATAGTTGGCAAAATACATTCAATAGAGAGTTTCGGGACCGTAGATGGTCCCGGAATTCGTTTTGTAACCTTCCTTCAAGGATGCCCCTTGCGTTGTGCATATTGTCATAACCCCGATACGTGGGATGCTCATGCAATAACAAAATATGAATATACTCCAAGTCAACTCTTTGATGAGGCAATGCGATATAAAAACTTTATAAAGAGCGGGGGAGTGACACTGACAGGGGGAGAGCCTTTGATGCAACCTGAATTTGTAAGAGAGTATTTTAGATTGTGTAGGGAGGCAGGAGTACATACGGCTCTCGATACGGCAGGCTCTATAATAACAGGGAAGACTCTATCGGTGTTGGACTATACAGACCTTGTACTTTTAGATATAAAGGCTCTTGATGCTGAGTTGTGTAAAAAAGTATGCGGAAGTGACGGAAGTGCAACACTCCGTTTCTTAGATGAATTACAACGCAGAAATATACCCACATGGATACGCCACGTTGTGGTACCAACCCTCACAGATAATGATAACTCTATAAAAAGTTTAATAGAGTATCTGAAACCATATAGCGTAGTTGAGAAGATAGAGTGGTTGCCCTATCATACATTAGGAGTATTCAAATATAAAGAGTTAGGTATTTCTTATCCATTAGAAGGCGTTGAGCCTCTCAGGAAAGAGCGAATTGCAGAGATAAAAAAGATAGAAGAAACGAATGTTTCTTAATTATTTTCCTCCTTTAAAAAACTTCTTTATTTCAAGAGATTTTAGATACTCGCTATCATCTCTCTCATCCTCTTTGATAAATAGCAGAATATCGTTAATGATAATTTCGGTATCTCCGCGGGGAACAATATATTTATCTCCTCGGCGAATCATCATAACTAAAATATCTTTAGGAAGATTAATATCTTTAAGAGTATTTCCCTTAACCAAAAACTCTTCGGTAACTTTTAGTTCAGTAAGTTTTGCTTTAACTTCATCAGGAAGTGCAATATCAAAACCTTTCTCCACCGCCTTAGTTGATAGCCCTAAAAGATTAGCAACCCATGTTACTGTTGTGCCTTGAGTTAAAAGTGAAACAATGGTTATAAAGAATGCAATATTAAACATAATGTTTGCATTCTCTAAACCTTCAACCATAGGATAGGTGGCAAATATGATAGGAACGGCTCCTCTTAATCCAACCCACGAAACGTATGAACGAGCTTTGAGAGATAGTTTGCGGAATGGAGCAAGAGTTGCAAAAATAGCAAGTGGGCGAGAAATAAAAATCATTACGAAGGCAATGATTAAGCCAAATATTGCAATATCCCATAACTCATGAGGATTTACAAGTAATCCCAATGTCAAGAACATCACTATTTGGAACAACCAAGCAACACCATCAAAGAACGATACAAGAGTTCTTTTGTTGTAAATCTTGTTGTTACCCACAACCAAACCTGCTATGTAAACCGCCAAATAACCGTTACCTCCAATAAAGTCGGTAAAGGCAAATACAAAGAATACTAAGGCTAAAAGCAATATAGAGTATAACGATTTATTTTTAAGGTCTATTCTGTTTATAGAGATTACTGTCAAACGTCCAAGTAGATAACCCGATAAAGCGCCCACAATCATTTGTGTAAAGAACATAAAGACAGCCTCTCCTATATTCATATTTCCTGAACTAATCATACCAATAAGTACAATGGTGAGGATATATGCCATAGGGTCGTTACTTCCGCTCTCCAGCTCAAGGAGAGGACGCAAATTCTCTTTAAGACCTTGTTTCTTTGTACTGAATATTGAGAATACCGAAGCAGAGTCGGTTGAAGACATAATAGAAGCAAGTAGCAAAGACTCAAGAAATGACAGATTTACTCCAATAAATTGTGCAATATAGTATATAAACGTTCCCGTTATGCCTGCGGTTAACAATACCCCTATTGTGGCAAGAGTAATACCCTCTGCTGCAACAGGTTTAATATCATCTGTTCTTGTATCCATACCGCCAGAGAACAATATAATACTTAGGGCAATCATACCAATAAATTGAGTGATAGCGGGAGAGTCAAATTGAATACCCACACCATCACTTCCAAATAGCATACCTACCATAAGGAAAAGCAAAAGAGTAGGGGTGCCAAGTTTGGAACTGAATTTACTTGCAATTATACTTACGAATAATAGTATTGAACCTATAAGTACGATATTTTCGGTGCCTAAAATCATTTGTATTTACGAGTCTCTGAGAGTTTATTTATTACTTACAAAAGTAACCAAATTCTTTGATACTTCAAATAATAAAGTCCCTTGTGAAAATTAAAATTATATATTTTTATGAGCACTATTTTGTTGGTTCCATATGTATTCCAATGTGAGTCTTTTCTCCAAATTCATCCTTTAACATCTTCTCAATCCTGCTTGCCACAGCATGAGTTTCGTTAAGCGAGGTGTTACCATCCATTCTGATGTGTACTTCAATGGCAATATGGTTACCAATTCTTCGGGTGCGTAGGTGGTGTGGAGAACTAACCTCTGGAACAGACAGTATTATCTCTTCTATTCGTTTTTCAACCTCAACAGGTAATGACCTCTCAAGCAGGTCATCAATACAAGGTTTGAGTAACTGAACAGAAACTTTGATTATAAACGCACTGACAATAACGGCGGCAATGGGGTCAAGAATTGCCCATTTCTCCCCAAGACAAACAGCTCCGCAAATACCAACAAAAGTTCCAATTGAAGAGAGAACATCACTGCGGTGGTGCCAAGCATTTGCTATTACTGCCTGAGAGTTAAGTAATTTGCCTTTATGTATTGTGTATCTGAAAAGAATCTCTTTAAGAATGATAGATATTGAGGCGGCAATCAGAGCCAATATGTTTGGAGATTTAATTGCCTCGCCTTTAATGGCATTAACAATAACCTCAATGCCATTAATAAGAATTCCAACTCCAACAAAAAATAGTATAACACCTATTATGGCAGTTGCGAGAGTTTCAAATTTTCCATGTCCGTAGTGGTGCTCTTTGTCTTCGGGTTTGCCTGAAATTTTTACAAACACAACCACAATTATATCGGTGATAAAATCAGAGAGAGAGTGAACGGCATCGGCAATCATAGCACTACTATTGCCCAATATACCCGTCACAAATTTAAAGATAAGGAGAATAAAGTTTACAATACTCCCAATACCTGTTACACGAAATATATCTTTTTCTCTATTCTTCGATTCCATTTAAAAAGAGAGTAGAGGTCTTCTATTTAGTAAGTGAAAATGATTTTTTACCAATCAAATCTCCGTCAGCAAAAATCTCAATTTTGTATGTTCCGGGAGTGAGAAACTCTTCAACTTTCCAATACATATCAACAGCTGTCTCTTCGCTATCGTATGCAATTAGTTTCTTCATAGAGTAGTTGATCTCGCTATCTTCATAACTGAACACGTTATCTATGTTCTTTACCAAAACATCGTTATCGGGTTTTACAATTCTGATATAAACATAGCGTTCACCCGGTTTTGCAGTTATGTTTTTAGCAATCAAGAAATTTATTTGAATATTCTCAATTCTGTCAATTTTAGAGGTCTCTTTGTTTCGTTTGTTAAGGGTTTTGACTGCTATTGCCACAGCATCAAGTTTTGATGCCAAAGTAACCTGATGAGTTAACTCCTCTTTATCCTTCTGGAGAAGCGAAGCGGTTTTTGCGGCCTCTTGATATTTTGTGTTTACAATCTTATTCTCCTTCTCAAGTTTTTGATTAAGAGAGTTTAAAGAGTCTATCTGAATTAAATATCCCTTCATAACACTTCTCAGGGTACTTAACTCTTTCTTTAACTCATTAATACGTTGAGCATTAGAGGCTTTTGTTGTGCGTAGCTCCTCTAAAAGGCGTTGAACTTTAAGTTTCTCGTTTTCAAGTTGTTTAATGAGGGTGTCGTTGTTTATATACATTTTGCTACCCTCAAACTGATCATATTCAAAAGCGAGATTGGCATACTCCGCCTCAAGCGCTCTACGCTCCTCTTCAATGGCAATCTGAGTTTTAAAGTCGTTCATCTCGTTGTGTTGCGAAATTATTAGATATATGGCAACACCCAATATTGCCATAAGTCCAACGCTTACAAAAATCCAGATGCCATATTTGTTCTTTATATTTGAAAAAAACTCTTTCATAATCCAAGTGGTAATTAATATCAATTTATATCTGCAAAGTTAACTAAAAAAGAGACAACAACAAGGTAATTAATTATAAATCTATATAAAAAAAGATTAAGAATATCTTCCATAAATGCAGAGAAGAATGAAAATTCTCTAACCTTTTTGAAATCCCAAACAAAATGGTTAACTTCGCATTTTAAACTAAAGACAAATATGCAAAAGAGAGGTTTAATATCATTTCTTAAAAATCACAGAATATTAACACACTTAATTTTAATGTTTTTTGTGTTGTTAGTAATATTATATTTTGCTGTGAGTTATATGGATGATTATACTCGACATGGAGTTGAGGTTACAGTCCCAGAGATAAAGAACTTGACAGTGGAGGAGGCAATGCCTATATTGGAACGAGAATCTTTAAAGTGTCAAGTAATTGACTCTATATACAATAAAAATCTACGACCGGGAATAATCATAGAGCAGGTGCCTCGTGAAGGTAGTACCATAAAACGCGAGAAAGATATATATGTGGTAATAAATACCGTTATGCCACGTCAGGTGCCATTTCCTGAGATAAAAGATATATCATACCGTCAGGCAATCTCTATGCTTGAAGGAGTGGGATTTCCCAAGCCTGAAATTGAGTTTGTAAAGTCGCAGTATAAAGATTTGGTTGTAGGTGCCAAATATCGCAATAAAGTTGTTCTAGCAGGAGATAAATATCCCTTAACCGCAAAGTTTACTATAATTGTTGGAAAGGGAATGAATTATGAGCCTGCCGATTCTCTTAATATAGAACCCTAATTACTCTTAATCTATGTCACCCGAAGAACAAATCTTTGATGAAGAGCAGTGTGCCGATGAGAACGGAATGTATGAACATTTCCGTTTTGTCGCAGATAAAGGGCAAGGATTATTGAGAGTAGATAAGTTCTTGGTTGCTCGAATGGAGGGAACATCGCGTAACCGAGTACAACAATCTGCTGAGGCAGGGTGTATCTTGGTGAACGGTAAGCCTGTAAAATCAAATTACAGGGTAAAGCCCGATGATGTAGTAACCATTGTAATGGATCGCCCTCGTTATGAGAACGAGATAATCCCTCAAGATATTCCATTAGATATTGTGTATGAAGATGCCGATGTTCTGGTAATAAACAAACCTCCGGGATTTGTAGTACATCCCGGTCATGGTAACAAAGACGGAACATTGGTAAACGCATTGGCATACTACTTTAGGAATAATCCCGATTTTGATGTAAGTGATCCTCGTTTGGGATTGGTGCACCGAATAGACAAAGATACTTCAGGTCTGTTGGTGGTTGCAAAAACTCCCACAGCCAAAACCTCTTTAGGCCGCCAATTTCACGACAAAACAACCTATCGCAGATATTATGCACTTGTGTGGGGAAGAATAGAGGAGGACGAGGGACGAGTTGAAGGAAACATCGGCAGAGATTTGCGAGACAGGTTACAGATGGCAGTATTCCCAGATGGAGATTACGGAAAACATGCAGTAACACACTATAAGGTATTGGAGCGATTTGGATATGTAACTCTTGTGGAGTGCCGATTAGAGACAGGACGTACGCATCAAATAAGGGTGCATATGAAACATATTGGGCATATACTCTTTAACGATGAACGCTACGGAGGTACCCAGATCTTAAAAGGAGTATCAACAGCAAAGTACCGGCAATTTGTACAGAACTGTTTTGAGGTATGTCCACGTCAGGCACTTCATGCCAAAACATTGGGATTTACGCATCCGACAACCGGCGAAGAGTTGCACTTCAATTCAGAGTTGCCAGAGGATATGCAAAACTTGATAGAAAAGTGGAGAGTCTATATGGCGGATAAAAACAAAAGTTAAAAAAATGAGTATAAATCAGTAAAATTATCCGACAGTATATAACTATCTAAACAATAAATTAGTATATTTGAATATTATTTACAATTTTCATAAAGAAAAGGAATGTTTACAAAACGTGTGGCAATAGTAGCAGGAGGGTATTCATCTGAATATCCGGTCTCAATAAAGAGTGCCAATGGAATAAAAACTTTTTTAGAAAACACTTCATACGAAACATATATCGTGAAAATATCGCGAGATGTATGGGAAGTGTTGCTCCCCGATGGAACAACATCGGAGATAGACAAAAACGACTTTACATTTGTTGAAGATGCAAGAATCAAGAAATTTGATTTTGCATATATAACTATACATGGAGTACCGGGAGAGAACGGAGCATTGCAAGGATACTTTGATATGATAGGTATGCCATACTCTTGTTGCGGAGTGTTTGCGGCAGCAGTTACAGCCAACAAATATGCGTGTAACAAATTTCTCTCAACATTTGGTGTAAGAGTATCTCCCTCTGTTGTGATTCGTCCGGGCGACAACTACTCTGTTCAAGAGATAATTGATACTGTAACACTCCCATGTTTTGTAAAACCAAATGAGGGAGGCTCAAGTTTTGCAACCACCAAAGTAAAAGAGGAGGGGGAACTTGCAAAAGCAATTGAAGATGCTTTTAGTGAAGGGGGCAATGTTATAGTTGAAAAATTTATGCAAGGCACCGAAGTAACCTGCGGTTGTTATAAAACTGCAAATAAGCAGGTGGTGTTTCCAATAACAGAGGTTGTAAGTAAAAATGAGTTTTTTGATTACGAAGCAAAATATACAGCCTCAAAAGTTGAGGAGATAACACCTGCAAGAATTCCCGTTGAGGTAGCTAAGGAGGTATCTGAGACAACATCAAAGATTTACGATATAGTAGGTGCTAAGGGAATAATTCGCGTTGATTATATAATAATTGATGGAGAACCATATTTGTTGGAGGTAAATACAACGCCAGGAATGACAGTAACATCGTTTATCCCTCAGCAAATAAGGGCGGCGCAGTTAGAGCCAGGCAAAGTGTTAAGTGAAATTATAGAAGATATATTGCAAAAAAAATAGTTATTCGTATGGATAATTTTGATGACATAAGACCTTTCTTTCCTGAGGAGATGCCAGCGGCTATAGAGGAGTTAATAAAGGAGGAATATTTTAAAAAGGCATTATCGTATGTAATTCCCGATGTGGAATCGTTTTTGAAACGATTATCACAAGTAAAAAGTAACGATGAGTTTCAACAGAATATGCTATTTCCCGTATTAAAATGGTTATTGGGAATAGTCTCTGATGGTATTGATGGAGAGGGGTTCTCTTATATAGAGCAAGATAAAGGATATACCTATATATCAAACCATAGAGATATATTGACTGATGCACTCTTCTTAGCCTATCTCTTATCATCAAAAGGATTAAAAACTCCAGAGATGGCATTGGGAGATAATCTTCTTGTATATCCATGGATGCGAACATTGGTACGACTATGCAAGGGTGTGATTGTTTATCGCAACTTGCCTTTGATGCGAACATTAGAGGAGGCTCGTCGCTTGTCGGGATATATAAATCATACACTGCGTGATAATAAAAACTCGGTATGGATTGCCCAACGCGAGGGCAGAACAAAAGACTCTGATGATAGAACGCAAGAGAGCGTATTAAAGATGCTGTCGTTTGAGGGTGGTGGAGATATGCGAAGCAATATATTGGCACTAAACATTGCACCAGTCTCAATATCTTACGAATATGATGCGTGTGACTATCTTAAAGCGAGAGAGTTTCAACTAAAACGCGATGATGCAGAGTTTAAAAAATCGCCAAAAGATGACTTAAATAGTATGTCGGTAGGTCTGATGTCACGTAAAGGAAAAATAAACTTTGTGATAGCTGAGCCTATTAACTCAAAAGTAGAGGCATTGCCCGAGAATCTGACAAAAGCAGAGTTTTTTACGGCAGTAGCAACAATCATTGATGAATCAATACATCAAGGATATGTATTGTATCCTATAAACTATGCAGCCTATGACTTGCTGAAAGGAACAGATTGTTTTGCTGAAAACTACACACCAGAGGAGAAACAAAAATTCTCAGACTACGTTGATTCGCAAGTTGCAAAGATAACCGATTTGCCATCTCCTGATAAACCATTCTTGCGTTCAAAGATATTGGAGATGTATTCAAATCCGTTGCGTAATAAGCTAAAAGCAGAGTAGAAGAGAGGTCTGTGAAAAGTTACCGGATAAGAGGTTAACTCTGTGGAGTTATCGTAATAAGTTACAGAGAGGGTTCGATAGAGCCTTCTCTTGTTATTTGGGGAGAATCAGTAGTGTAATCAATAATAGCAGAAGGCTCGCTATTACCAATACCTCCATCAATAACAATATCTGCAATACCCTCGTATGCCTCAGCAATAAGTTCGGGGTTGGTGTAGTACTCCTCTTCGCTATCGCTATTTCTTAAGGAGGTGGTGAGTAGTGGGTTGCCTAAGTGTTCTGCAATTTTAACAGGAATAGAGTTTGAAGGAATCCTGATGCCAACACACTTCCTGTTCTTATATATCTTTGGTAGATTGCTGGCGGTAGGGAGAATAAAAGTAAACGGACCGGGCAGATTCTTGCGAAGAATTTTATAACAACTATCACTAATCTTAACATATTTGCTTAGTGAACTCAAATCTGAGCCAATAATTGACAAGTTCGATTTCAAAGGATTTACTCCCTTAATTTCGCAAATCTTTTCAACAGCCCTGACATTCAAAGCATCGCAGCCCATAGCATATACCGAATCGGTAGGGTAGATAATAATATTCCCGTCTTTAAGAGCCGTAGCAATTTCATCCAACAATCTCTCATCAGTATTTTTCTCGTATAGGCGAATAACTCTCATAATTGTGATGCTTTGTAAAAGAAAGAGAAAAACATTTGTAAAAATGTTTTCCCCTTTCGTCTGTTAAACTGGTAATTAAATGCCGTCAAGTTTGTGTCCCATACGCTCCTTTTTGGTCTTCATATAGAACTCATTGTAAGGGTTTGTTTCTACTTCAATAGGAACTATCTCCGCAATCTCAATGCCGTAACCCTCCAACCCAATACGCTTAACAGGATTGTTGGTCATTAATCTGAGTTTCTTTAATCCCAACTCTCTTAGAATACTTGCACCAACGCCATAGTCTCGCTCGTCTGCTTTAAATCCCAAGTGAAGATTGGCATCAACAGTATCCAAACCATTCTCTTGAAGTTTGTAGGCTTTAATCTTGTTCATTAAACCAATTCCTCTACCTTCTTGGCTCATATAAACTATAACACCTTTGCCCTCTTTCTCAATCTGCTCCATAGCGCGATGAAGTTGCTCACCACATTCGCATCTCATAGAGCCAAATATATCGCCTGTCATACATGAAGAGTGAACTCTTGTCAATACAGGCTCATCATTACTCCACTCTCCTTTTATAAGAGCAATATGTTCTGCGTTGTTAGATATTTGTCTAAAAGGAATAAGTTTGAAGTGTCCCCATTTAGTAGGCATATCAACCTCTTCTCCTCTCTCTACTAACGATTCCTTTTGTAGGCGGTATGCAATCAGGTCTTTGATTGAGACAATCTTTAATCCCCACCTGTCGGCAACCTCTTTAAGTTGAGGAAGTCTTGCCATTGTACCATCCTCGTTGATGATTTCAATAAGAGCGGCAGCAGGGAATAGACCTGCCAAACGAGCCAGATCAACAGCTGCTTCGGTGTGTCCTGCTCTGCAAAGAACACCTCTTGAACGAGCTCTTAGTGGTGAAACGTGACCGGGTCTTCCCAAGTCGGAAGGTTTAGTGTCGGGGTTTGCAAGAGCCTTAATAGTCTCTGCTCTGTCAAACATTGAAACACCGGTTGTGCAACCACCACCAATCTTATCTACCATAACGGTAAAAGGAGTCTCGTGAATAGAAGTATTGTTGCTTACCTGCATAGGTAAGTCAAGCTCAATGCAACGCTCTTCGGTAATTGGAGCGCAAAGAACACCTCTTCCGTAGGTCATCATAAAATTGACCTTCTCCGGAGTAATTTTTTCTGCGGCAATAATAAAGTCGCCCTCATTCTCACGATCCTCATCGTCAACCACAATAACAAACTTACCCTCTTTAAAATCAATCAGAGCCTCATCAATAGTGTTCAATATAATATCTTCCATAATTATGCAATTATATTTTCGTTCTTAAATTCTTTTTCGATAATAGCTAAAATATCTTTGTTATTTTTTCTTATAACAGCAATCTCTCTCCTTAAAAGTTTCTGCTCGTAAATACCAATAAAATATATTGGCAACGACAAAGGTAATAATAAAGCAATGAAAAAACCAAGTTTTTTATTTTTACAAGGATAATAAAGCAATAAATCTCTAATAATAGGGTAGTCCATCAACTTTAAAACTACCAATCTCGATTTGGAATATTGGGCATACTCAACAAAACTCTCTAAAGAGTCCCTCAGTTCGCTTAAAAGAGATCTATTATACCCCTTTTGCCAATAAGAGAATAAGCTCTGTATGCGTTTACCATAATCATTTTGAATCTGAATACATAGATTCTCAAGATGATTAACTCTTTCAATAAGTCCGCTCTTATCAACATCTATCATTGCAATCTCTTTCAGCTCCACAACACGAGCGGTATGTCTTCCAAATAATTTTCTGAAGAAGTTCCGATAAGCATCCTTGTTGAATACTGCGGAGTCGTTTACTGCTTTGTAAGTGAAAAATATACCCAAAGGCAATAGAACGGCAGAACTTAACCATAACCCTTGCCAAACCTCCCAAACACCATCGCGGGCAAGTTTGTAGGCTGAGTTGTCGATTATGTAATAGAAAATAAATAATATTACCGATACCACAATAGGAGTTCCCAATCCACCCCTTCCGATAATAGCGCCAAGAGGTGCACCAATAAAGAAGAAGATAAGGCACGCAAATGAGAGTGTAAATTTCTTGTGCATCTCAATCTCGTGTCTTCTGATTACAGTCTTCTGCTCTTTTGCTCTATAACTTTTGAATTCATATTCCTGTTTTATGGTTCTTGCTTTGCTTAAAGCTTTGTTGGTCCAGTTCTCACGTTGTTGAATTGAAGCCGAAGCATAAACATCGTCAATGTTGAACTCTTCAAGCGAAGTCTTGGGGGCAGGTGCTGAAGAAGAGCGTTCAATAATATTATAATACGACGAAGTTTTAAGTTCATTTCCAATATTAACACCAATGCTGTCTACAATATACGACATAGAGTCGATAGAGTGTTTGAGTTCTGTAATATTCTTTCCAACATATTTATTTGCCATAGTGCTTTCATCAATACGATTAAAACCACCATCAAACGGAATAAGTATCTCTTTCAGCGAAAAAACCTCTCGGCGGTAAGGTACAGAAGTGGTTGCTGCCTCTTGCGATTTAAGATTTTCAAAAGACTCACCACTATTAAGTGTTAGAAACAGAAATTGTTTATCATCAGTAAACTTTAAACTGCCCGAGTCGGCAACAATAATCATTGCATTCTCTGCACCCTTTGAAATGTCATATATGGTAATACCATACATCATATTTTTCTTGTTGTCCTTCTTTTTTACAAAAATGTTGTATCCTTCAATTTGGTTATAGAAAACCCCTTCGGGAATATCCAGCGCCGGAGATTTCTGTTTCATTGAGTATAGCAGACTCCACATTTTAACCTGAACAGTTGGCAATACATTATTTTGGAAGAAAAAAGCACCAACAGCAATTATTGAAATAGAGATAATGAGTGGGCTCATTATTCTGAAGAGCGAAACCCCCGATGCCTTGATGGCGAGTAACTCAAACCTTTCGCTAAGGTTGCCAAATGTCATAAGCGAAGCAAGAAGTATTGCTAATGGAAGAGCCAAAGGAACCATCGAGGTTGCGGCATAGAAAAACATTTCTGCCAGAACGCTAATCTCTAAACCTTTACCTACAAAATCTTTAATGTGTTGCCATATAAATTGCATCAACACAATAAACAGACAAATCATAAACGTCATAAGCAGAAGCGGAAGAAAGGTCTTCAGTATAAAAAGATATAGACGTTTAATCTTAAACATGCTAAAAGTCGGTTATGGTAATATTAGTAAAAATATAGTCGTATTGCTTATATCGGTGGCAAAGTTACTAAAAAAATGCAAGTTTTTTGCCTATAATACATTATTTATAATATAATAATAAAAATAAGCACCAATCCTTATATTGAATTAGCGCTGTATTTGGTATGTAATTGAGGAGTGCTTTGGCAAATTACCCCTAATTAATCTGGTATAAGAATTAAAAAAAAGAGTTTGAGGCGAAAGTTAAGCACCCAAATTCTTTCGTAGGATAGCAACCTGCTCATCCCATAAATCAATATAGTCCTTAATCTCCTCTTTGTTGGCAAAGTCCGATATGATAAGAGTAATATTCTTTGTCAGTTCGTTTTGAACAAGTTTGAATTCAAAATAGTTCTTTTTGTTACACTCATCATCCCACCTTAATTTAATATATGCACCACTCTTGATTGCTATTTGAGTAGCAGTTCGTTTCTCGTTGTTCCAATAGAATGAGAAGTGTTTTCCGTCAACCTCAACCCTGTCTGCAAACCACGAGGCAAGACCGTCGGGTGTTACTATATGATTCCATAAAAAAGTTGAAGAAACATTGTTAAAATCGTACTCAATTGAAAAAAGAATCTTATTCATAGCCGTATAATTAAATTAGGGTGTATGTAATAGGTGTTTTTTTAGAATAACAAAAAAGTTAAAACATTGATGTAAAATTTAATACAAATTATTAAAAAATGAGGATGTTTGTAACTCCCTTTGCGAATATATAAATAATTTTTTGTTTTCTTAAAACACTCTAAAAAAAAATAGTGTTTTTTTTATTGTAAAACTTACTACATATAGAAAAAATGTTTATATTTGCAGATGATAATACCTTGTGTGAGAAGTGTCTTTGTTAATAGAAAGAGGGCTTTTGAGTTAATTTTAACAATTGGCAAAATCAAGGATTGAGGTATATAATATTGTAACGTCTTAACTTGTAAAGTGTTGTAGGAATTTGTGCTGAGAAAAAGCAAGGAGTAAAGATGTGCGTTTTTGTGTGAAAGAGAGAGATAATATAATCATATTTAATAACAAAATCATATTTATGAGAAAAGAAAGTCTTTGTATCGTAAGATTGGCAAAACAAGCCTTTGCCAATCTATGTCCTGGTTTTCTTATGAAAGCAGGATTGAGTCTTCTTTTTGCAGCATTATTGCCATTATCGGCAAACGCTGTTCATAAAGCAGATGCCTCTGCCTCAGTTGAGGGTGTAGAGCAAGCATCAGGCTTTGTGGTAAAAGGAAACGTAATTGATGACACCAAAGAACCTCTTATTGGTGTGAGTGTAATGGTTGAAGGTACCTCAATAGGTACAACAACTGACTTTGACGGAAATTATGAACTTAAGATTCCCGATGGAAAAAAGACCTTGGTCTTCTCTTATATCGGTTATTCTGATCAAAAGATTCCCGTAAAAGGAAGAACCCAGATTGATGTAACAATGAGCGAAGATGAGCAAGTGCTTGCTGAGGTTGTTGTAACAGCGATGGGTATCGAGCGTAAAGCAGAGTCACTAACCTATGCAACACAACAAGTAGGAGGTAAAGAGTTAACTCGTGCAAAAGAGTCAAACTTCATCAACTCATTGCAAGGAAAGATGGCTGGTCTTACAATTACACCAAACTCATCAGGAGCAGGAGGTGGATCATCAAAAATCATCCTTCGTGGACAAACATCAATGTTGGGTAACAACCAGCCTCTAATCGTATTAGATGGTATTCCATTGTCAAACGGTTTGTCAGCACAAACTTCAGAGATCGCTCTTGAAGGAGGACGCGATGGTGGAGATATCCTTTCAACAATCAACCCTGATGATATTGCAAGTATGTCAGTCCTAAAAGGTCCCAATGCGGCAGCACTTTATGGATCAGCAGCAAACAATGGTGTAATCATCATCAATACAAAAGGTGGACGTGAAGGTAAGATAAGAATTGACGTATCAAGTAACATTACACTTGAGACACCTCTATTCACATTCGACAAACAAACAGTATTTGGAACAGAGATGGCTACTCAAGGACCACTTTTGAATGGATGGGGAGATTTGGCATCAAACTATACAGACGATCAATTGGCACAATATCCATATTTGACTCGTACTCCTAAGAACCAAATCAACGACTTCTTTAAAGTAGGTCAAACATACAACAACTCAATATCATTAAGTGGAGGTACAGAGCATACAACATCTTACTTCTCTTATGGTAACACAGTACAAAAAGGTTTGTTGGAGCGTAACAAATTCGTTCGTCACAACATTTTGTTCAAAGAGACATTCAACGCATTCAATAACAAATTGAAAATTGACCTTTCTCTTAACTATATTACACAAAGAACACAAAACCGTCCTGTAATTGGTAAAGTATTCAACCCATTAACAGGATTGTATCGTATGCCAACATCTGCTGATTTGCGTTTCTTTAAACAAAACGTAACACACATAGCAACAGCGGAAGATGACATCACTAAAAAAGATGGAAAGAACCTAATAGGATTGCCAATCCAAACATGGCCTGTATCATTCTCAGGATCACCTTGGGTAAACAACCCATACTTTATGCAACAAGCAATTGATGATGACGCAAACCGTGATCGTATCTTGGCTAACGTAACAGCAAAATACGAAATCATCAAAGGTTTAGATTTGCAAGCACGCGTGAGTCTTGACAAAACAATGGACAGAAATTACCAATATCGTCAACCATCAATTTGGGCAGACCCTGTACAATATGCGTTTGCACACTATTATAGTGGAGAGAGTTCATCAAGAGACATCTACTCAGACTATTTGTTGACATATAACAAAGAGTTTAAAAACATCTCTTTCAATGCAACATTAGGAACAAGTTTCAAGAGAACAAAATCTTCTAACACTTCAATCACAAAATGGACCGACTCAACATTCGTATATCCTAACATTGCATGGCCGGGTATGGGTAATATGAGTGGTAACGCTAAAAACATATTATTAGGAGCAACTGCATCAGGAGTAAATACAAACTGGGAGACAGCAATATTTGCAACAGCACAAGTTGGATTCTGGGGTAAAGCATACATCGATGCATCATTCCGTAACGACTGGTCAAAAGCATTCCAACAATTTACAACTGACGGAGGTTATAAATCATTTGCATACTGGTCAGTAGGAGGTAACATCCTTCTTGATCAACTACTACCACGCAAATTGCGTAATGTTAATCAAATGAAAGTTCGTGCATCTTACTCAGTAGTGGGTAACTCAATTCCTTTGTCTGATTACAACGCACAAACAATCGATCCATTATCAGGATCAATTTCACCACGTCCGGCATCATTTGATGATCCTAAACCAGAGACAACTGAGGGTATTGAGGTTGGATTTGATGGAATATTCTTCAAGAACAAATTTGACTTTGATGTTACATACTATCAAAACACCATGTCAAACCAATACTTGAACATTACAACAGCATCAGGGCAATCTAAACCTATTAACTCAGGTAAAGTTCGTAACCGTGGAGTTGAGTTTACTGGAAACTACCATATGAAATTTGGAAAAGATTTCCGTTGGACAACAGGAATCAACTTTGCATACAACGATAACAAAATTCTTGAGACTTACACACCAGCAGACGGTGGACAAGTAGAGATTGTAATTGGTGCATCATCATTCGCAATCCAATCTAAATATAAAGTAGGTGGATCATACGGAGACCTTTACGGAAAAGACTTCTTATACAGACCTGACGGAACAATTCAATTAGATGCTGACGGACGTCCAATGTATGATAATAAATTTACCAAATTCATTGGTAATACAACATCTAAATTTACATACGGATGGAACAACACATTCTCTTGGAAAGGTCTATCAGTATATATGTTGATTGATGGTAAGGTTGGAGGTAAAGTAGTGTCATTGACAGAGGCAGACTTAGACTTCTACGGATTATCACAACGCTCTGCTGATGCACGTCTATCGGGCGAGACAATGATTTGGGATGGAGTTGAGGTTGCTGCAGTAACACTTCCAACAGGACAACAAGTTCCTGCTCGTGCATACTACGAGGCAGTTGGTACAAACCAAACTGAGTGTATCTACGATGCTTCTAATATCCGTTTCCGCGAGATTTCAGTAGGTTATACATTCTATGATCTATTCGGAGTTTCTAAAAACCTTTCAATCTCATTGGTAGGACGTAACCTTGGATTCATTTATAAAAATGCTCCAGTCGATCCAGATATCTCAATGACAGCAGGTAACAACTTCGGTGGTGTTGAATCATACGCATTGCCAACAACACGTAGTTACGGATTTAATATAAAACTTACATTCTAATGTAAATAAACGAGAAAAGATATGAAAATTATGAATAAATCAATTTCAATATTCGCAACTTTGTTTGTAGCGTTGTTTCTCTTCTCTTGTGGCGAAAAGCAAACATTAAAAATGTGGCAAATTGTAGATGATTCACAAGACGTTACAAACCAAGGACAAGGAACAGTTGATATAACTGTCCTAAAAGGAGAGTTGCAAAAGGCAATGACCGATGAGAAATCAAGTGTTATATCAACAAGTCCTCACGGTTATCAATATACTAACTCAAACTCAGTTGACGTATTTGCCGGATATACAACAGTAAGTAAGAGTGACTTCCAATATGGACCAGCGCTATTCCATACATACCAATGGCCTAATGGATATTATGGTTCAGCATGTAGTATGGGACCCACAAGTGCATTGTATAACACTTACACATACGCTGAGTCACTTGGAGTACCTGAGTACAAAGCTTTGGCTCAAATCATCTATGCACAAACAGCACTTCACGCTGTAAATAGTGCAGGTTGTGTACCTTACGAAGACAACCGTAAATTGAAAGTATCACGTCCTCTTAAATATTCTTCACAAGAGGAGACATACAATTTGATACTTGCCGATTTGGACGAAGCAATCAAAACTCTTGAGACAGTACAACCCAAAAAAGAGGCATTCATTGATGTAGAAGGAGATTCTTACGACAAAGGTGATGCTAAATATGCTTTCTCTGAGTATCGTTGGGAAAAATGGGTACAACTTGCAAATACCATTAAATTGCGTATAGCAATGTATTTAGCAAAACCAAATCCAACACTTGCACAACAAGTTGCTTCAGAGGCATTGTCCGATGGAGTACTTACTGAGGATTTTGGTCCTACATACAAAGAGGGTATAACAGCTCACCCATATCATCAGATTTCAGCTCAAAAAGGAGGATGGGGCGATAGCCACATGAGTGCTTCTTTTGAGAACATTATGAAACGTACCGGAAATCCATTGATTGCGAAATTCTTTGACAAAAACTATGGAGATGTAACATGTAAAGTAACTGGTAAAAAAACAAAAGCACTTACAGACTACTACGGAATCCGTCAAGGAACAAACGTAGGAGTTCGTACTCAAGGTGCAGGATACTATAACTTCTCAGGAATCTCACTATCATTCAAATATGAGCGTCAATTATGGGTAACAAAAGAGGAGGTTATCTTCTTGAAAGCAGAGGCTGCTCTACGTTGGGGATTAGGAGGAGATCCTAAAGCATTATACGAAGAGGGAATCCGTTCAGCATTTGCTAAATATGGATATAGTGCAAATGTAGATTCATATCTTGCGCAAAAAGAGGTTATTCGCCAAAAGAAAGGTACAAAATTCTACGATATTCACTATGTTGACATCTATGATGCAAATAACAATATTGACGGACGTTTAGATATTTGTGTAGCATGGGATGATGCAGACTCAGATGAGACTAAATTAGAGAAAATCATTACTCAAAAATGGATAGCAATTTTCCCCAACGGATTTGAGGCATGGGTAGATTATCGCCGAACAGGTTATCCTCGCTTGTTCCCTTCGGTTCAAGCATGGCAAGGAGTGCCATCATTCCCTGTTGAATTGCAACTACGTCGTATTCCACACGATGAGAGTGATGAGAACATCCTACTATATGACCTTCCAAATATTGAGGCTGCATTGACAATCTTTGGACAACCCGGAGAGAACTCAGGAGGTCAACGTCTATACTTTGAGGGAGATCCCGCAGAGTATCCATATGAATTTGAAACAGGAGAGGATAATCCAAGACTTGGATGGCCTATACCAAAAAACTTTTAATAATAAAGTAAATACTTAACAATATGATAGCAAGAAAATTATTATTATCAGCATTTGCTTTACTTACCCTTGTATTTGTGGGTTGTAAAGATGATGAACCAGAATTTGTTGCGCTTAACGTTGAGACTAAAGATATCGTAGAGGGTGAAGAGTATCAATTCTACGTAGAATCTTATCAAGGAACAATAGAGTGGAGCATCGATTCTGAGGAAGTGGCTACTATCGACCAAACTGGTAAGGTTAAAGGTGTGAAGGTAGGAACCACTAATGTACGTGCATTACTTTCTAATGGAACTAAGTTAATGGCAGTTCTTACTGTAAATGGAAGAGCTATGGATACAGACTCTATCTCAGTATCAATTGAGACATTAAATCTTGCTGCTAATGCTACAAGTAAGTTTTCAGTTGATATTACAAAGAAAGAGTATTTAGATCAAGAATTATATCCATTACGCTTAGCTTTAACAGAAGTTAAAACAGCTGCTGAGGCAGAAGGTGAGATTCCAAATCCAGCAACAGTAGAGGGAATTTTCCGTCCAGATAGCACAGGATATGATATAATATTCACTGCCGGTGCTAAAAAAGCAGAGTACCTATGTTTGGTTGCTGTTGGAGAATTTGAGCAAGAGATACCCATTATCGTAGATTATGGTGTATATCTATCTCACAATCTAATTATGCCTGATAACCTAAATGATGGTATAGGATTGTTAACATACAAAACTATCAATTTAGGAGAGACATTGAATTACTCTTTCTTCTGTTATTTAGATGGAGCTTCTGATGAGCAAAAAGCCGCAGTTAAGGAGATTCTTCAAAACAAAGAAAATTATGTAGCTGATGGATTAACCCTTGAAATAGGAGACGTAACAATTGATGACAGCGATGATGTTTGGGTTGTTTCTCTTCCATTAACATCAACTGCAAATGTTTATGAGCAAGGAATTATTGCCATAACAATAGAGGATAAAACATTACAACTTAACCTAACATGTGATGATGGTAAGAAATTTAGCGAACTTTACATCTCATTCAACCAAATTAATACATACAGCGAGGAGGTAAAATTAGGAAGTCGCGAATTAAACAACAGTTACCTAAAATATGTAGGTGGAAATGTTGATGAAAGTGCAGAGCCAGAAAGATTCAAAATCATTGTATGGTACACAATGAGTCCAGATGATCGTGGAGATTATATCAATTGGAACTTATCGTTGCCACAAGGTGCAAGTGCTCCTGTGAAATATCTTGGAATGCAAAAAATCAATACTCAACAATTTGAGTTTGAGTTTGAGGTACAAGCTCCGGGACAAGCAAATATTGGATTTACAATTGAGAACCCCAAAGCAGATGATCCTTCATTATCAGAAGAGGACAAAGCATTATACGAGACATACCGTATTCAAACAGCTACTGCTCTTGTAAATGTGATTGACCGCAATACTGTT
>JAFXDI010000003.1 GCA_017521245.1 Bacteroidales bacterium | reverse complement strand
ATCCGTCAGCGGGGGTTGCTGTTATAGTAATTGCTCCCTCTGCTGTTCCTCCGCCCGATACTGTTCCCCAAGCATCGTTATTTGCAGAGACTGTAATTGTGCGAGAAGGCACATCAACAGCTACCTCTTCAAATGTCCAAGTTGCAGCTGCTCCAACTACAGCATCTCCGAATAGGTAATAACCTCCTGCTGCCGGGACATTCTCATTCTTAACATAGTACCAAGCATTACTCTTATTGGTGTTATACACCTCCATGTAATAACCCGCAGTACCATTCGCTGTAAATCTAAACTCTGATGATTTTGATGACAATGCATCAACATTCCATGCTTGAGCATAAATGTAATAACCTGTTTTGGTCTTAATTTTGTAGTTAGAACCACTTTGCTCAAAAATAAATATTTGAGCCTCATTATCTTCTGCTAAAGCAGACGTTCCAACTCCTCCATAAGCGCCAGTTGCATGCTCATCGTAATTGCGCGCTGTAAGATATTGGCTTGTCGCATTATCTTTTAGTCGATACATCTTATTTGTATCAACTTGCGCCATTGATGTAGTAACAAATGCTACCACCATCAACAATAAAAACGCTAACTTTTTCATAATTCTGTTAATTAATAATTTATTTTGTTTTATAGTTAAAGTTATACTTATCAAGTATTCAACATCCTATTTTAGTGGTTTCATGCTTTATGATTACAAAACCATTTATAAACACTTTCACCAAATTTAGCAAGCAAATGTATAACATTTTTTTAGAAACACAATGAGATTTACTCATATTTTTTTGATTTTCAACATATTTATTAACATTCAAAAGGTAATAGAAGATATTTTTTAGACAAATCTGTATAAAAAACGACAGAACTCCGTTTTTGTTCTGTCGTTCTATTTTTTAATATTTTTTGTTTGCTTTATTTTGATGATTTCATTGCTTGTATGATTGCTGACGAGAAACCTGCCTCTTCGAGAGTATTTATTCCCTTAATAGTGATACCCCCCGGAGTTGTTACTTTGTCAATCTCGGTTGAGGGGTGTGTATTACCTTGCAAAATAAGTTCTGCCGCACCTTTTACCGATTGTGCTACCATCATCATTGCATCGTGAGGATATAGTCCCATCTCAACTCCTGCCTGCATTCCTGCCTGTATATATTTTAATACGTATGCAATTCCGCATGATGCAAGTGCTGTTCCCGCTGACATTTGTTGCTCAGTTACCATCATTGACAATCCCAACTCATTGAACATCTGCATAATCATCTGATCTTGTTCCTCTGTTGCATTGTATGATGATATTATATTCATACTTGCTTGCAAACTTATTGCAGTGTTGGGTATTATTCGGAACATTGGTAACTCAACATTTGTATAACCTTTTAGTTGCTCAAATGTTACTCCTGCCGCTACCGAAGCCAATATTTGCGAGGGCTGTAATGTAATGTTTGCCAAAACCTTCTCAACTAACCAAGGTTTTACTGCCAACAATACTATTTGTGCATCGGCAATAGCCTTTTGATTATCAGCCTCAGCGGTAATTCCTGCATAGCATTGTGATAGTTGCGATGTTTTTGCTGTATCTGGGTCAGATATTACTATTGAGTAATCAGCCGATTTTTTTGACTGCATCAACCCTGATGCTATTGCTCCTCCAATATTTCCTGCTCCTATTATTGCTATTTTCATAACCTATAAAAAATTAAGATTCAAGAACTTTTTTAAAGCGAGTCAAGAACTCATCTGCCAACTCTTTTGTTAAGCATAAAGGTGGCAACAGGCGTATTACGTTTGTTCCTGATACTCCTGTAAATACTTTCTGTTCAAACAATAGTTTTGTACGTATCTCTTTTACAGGCTCTTCAAACTCCAAGCCTATCATCAATCCACGTCCGCGTACCTCTTTTATTTGTGGTAGTTTCTTTAACTCTTCAATTAGGTATTCTCCTACCTTTGCCGAGTTCTCTACCAAATTCTCCTCTTTTATTATATCCAATACTGCAATGGCTGCCGCACATCCTAAATGGTTTCCGCCAAAGGTTGTTCCCAACATTCCGTATGTTGCTGTAAATTTAGGGCTAATCAACACGGCTCCAAATGGATAACCATTTGCTATTCCTTTTGCCGAAGTTATTACATCGGGTTTGATGCCTGTATATTGGTGTGCAAAGAATTTTCCGCTACGTCCATATCCCGATTGTATCTCATCGAGTATAAGTACTACATTGTATTGCTCGGTTATTTGACGCAACTGTTGCATAAACTCATCTGAAGGCACCTTTATTCCGCCAATACCTTGTATTCCCTCTATAATTACAGCACAAACATCGCCTTTTTGCAACTCTCTTTCAACTCCTTCAATATCGCCAAGAGCCAAGAATGTTACATCTATATTGTCGTTTATTGGTGCTACAATTTTTGGATTGTCTGTTATTTTTACGGCTGCCGATGTGCGTCCGTGAAACGACTTTTTAAACGAGATAACTCTCTTACATCCTGTGTGAAATGATGCAAGTTTTAGTGCATTCTCGTTTGCCTCAGCTCCTGAATTGATAAGGAACAATGAGTAATCTTCATATCCCGAAATTTTACCCATCTTCTCTGCCAACTCAACCTGCAAACTGTTTTTTACAGAGTTTGAGTAAAATACCAACTTCTCTGCTTGATTCTTTATTGCTTGAACATAATGAGGGTGCGAATGTCCTACCGATATTACAGCGTGTCCGCCGTAAAGGTCAAGATACTCCTGCCCCTTCTCATCATATACTTTACATCCTTTTCCCTCTTTTATCTCTATATCAAAGAGAGGATATACATCAAATAGTTTCATCTTTATTTAAATTGTTATTTATTTTTCTAACAATATTAATATACTTACCCCTCAGTCCTGCGGACAGCTCCCCTAAAATAGGTGAGCAGTTTTTTAACTCCTCCCTTGAATTAGGGGAGGTGGCTGTAAGTCGGAGGGGGGGAGTTTATCATGTTTTTATTTCGGTTTCTTGCAAAACTCTTTTTATCTCATACAATACCGAATCTATATCTTTCCATATCATATTATTCTCAAAACGCAACAATTTTACCCCATAAATATTATACAACTGAATAGTCCTAAAATCATCATATTCCATACCCGACAAGGAATAGTGATTGTTACCATCCAATTCTATCCCTAATTTTGCCTTAGGACAATAGAAATCTATAATGTAAGGTCCAACCGAAAATTGACGTCGCCATCTCCAACCATCAAGCTGTTTATTTTTAAGATGCAACCACAACATTGCTTCTGCTGACGTTCCAAAAGTTCTTAAACTTTTTCTCTCTTCTACCAGTTCCTGTCTATTATTTACTTGAGAATAATTATTCTTTTTAACCATGTTTGGTTTATGAGATAAATTAAGTTTTACCCCTCAGTCCTATGGACAGCTCCCCTAAAATAGGTGAGCAATTTTTAACTCCTCCCCTGAATTAGGGGAGGTGGCTGTAAGTCGGAGGGGTTAGTTTATCATGTTTTTATTTCTGCTTTTGATAAAACTATCTCTATATCAAAAAGTGGATATACATCAAATAGTTTCATCTCTAACAACTAAAAACTATTTAGAACGCCGATGGTTTAAGCATTAAACCTACTGTCTCTTTTAAACCAAATAGTAAATTCATATTGTGTACCGCTGTACCCGATGCACCCTTCAATAGGTTATCTATTGCCGAAGTGATAAGCACTTTGTCACCTTTCTTCTCAATATGTATTAAACATTTATTGGTGTTTACAACTTGTTTCAAATCAATCGGTTTTGTACTTATATGGGTAAATGAGTGGTCATCGTAATATTCGTTATAAATCTTATACAACTCCTCCTCCGATACTGCACAGTCGGTATATAAAGTTACAAATATTCCGCGTGCGAAACATCCGCGAACAGGGATAAAATAGAGTTCATCGGTTGCTGTTGATTGTAACGTATGCAATGTTTCGCCTATCTCTGCCAAGTGTTGGTGTGTAAAGGGTTTGTATATCGATATATTGTCGTTACGCCAACTGAAATGCGATGTTGCCGAAGGCTTTTGTCCTGCTCCTGTACTTCCTGTTATGGCATTAATATGCACAGGGTTGTTTAGCAAAAGATTTTTTGCTAATGGCAATAGTGCCAACTGTATTGCTGTTGCAAAGCATCCCGGGTTTGCAACGTGTTTGCAACGTATCAGTTTTTTACGATTTACCTCAGGTAATCCATATACAAAATCGTGCGACTCATCTGCCAAACGATAATCCATTGAGAGGTCTATTATCTTCAACTCCTCAGGCAATGTGTGCGACTCCATAAATTTCTTTGTATCACCATGAGCGGTACAGAAGAACAATACATCAATCGCCTCAAATGGCAACTCATCGGTAAACTTCAAATCGGTTTCGCCATATAATCCCGAATGAACATCGGTAATAGGGTTTCCTGCATTACTGTTACTATTGATAAATACTATCTCAACATCGGGGTGATTGATTAACAGTCTAATCAACTCTCCGGCGGTATAACCAGCCCCTCCGACTATTCCTACTTTTATCATAAGTCTATATTATTCGTTTTTACCGTTTTTTGTTTGTACTGCGTGGTATATCTTCATTTGGTTGCCAAGAATTTTTGTAAATCCTTTAACATCGTCTGCATCCCATGCTTTGTTTACCTCGCCATACTCACCAAAGTCTGACTTCATTAAGTCAAAGTTGCTCTCAACTCCTACCAAAACATAGTGATAAGGTTTCAAATCAACATACACCTTACCTGTTACATTACGTTGCGAACTTTGTAAGAACGACTCCATATCACGCATTACAGGCTCAAGATATTGTGCCTCGTGCAAGAACATTCCATACCATGTTCCTATTTGGTCTTTCCAATATTGTTGCCATTTGGTTAATGTGTGTTTCTCCAACATTTTGTGTGCGGCAATCAAAATTATAGGTGCAGCAGCCTCAAATCCTACACGACCTTTAATTCCAATGATTGTATCGCCTATGTGCATATCCCTGCCTATTGCATAACGCGATGCTATTGCCTCAACGGCTTGGATAGCCTCAACTTTGTTAGTGTATGCTTTTCCGTTTACTGCCGAAATCTCTCCGTCAACAAAATCAAGAACTAATTGCTCCTCTCCCTCTGCAACCATTTGTGATGGATATGCCTCTTCAGGTAGAGTTAGTTCGCTCTTCAATGTCTCTTTTCCACCGATACTTGTTCCCCAAAGACCTTTGTTGATTGAGTACTCCATTTTTTTGAAGTCATCCTCAATTCCATGTTTGCGAAGATAATCTATCTCATATTCACGAGTTAGTGTCATATCGCGTGTAGGAGTAAGTATCTTAATTTCGGGAGCAAGTATTTGGAATGTAAGGTCAAAACGTACTTGGTCGTTTCCTGCTCCTGTACTTCCGTGTGCAACATATTGTGCTCCAACCTCTTTTGCATAGTTGATAATTGCTATGGCTTGGAAGATACGCTCAGAACTTACCGAAATAGGGTATGTTCCGTTACGCAACACATTACCAAATATCATATATTTAATACTCTTCTCGTAGTACTCTTGTGTAATATCGAGTGATGCGTGTTGAACTGCTCCTAATTTGTATGCTTTCTCCTCAATTTTTGCCAAATCCTCTGCATTAAAACCTCCGGTATTGGCAATTGCAGTATATAACTCGTATCCGCACTCTTCTGTTAAATATTTTGCACAAAACGAAGTGTCTAATCCTCCACTAAATGCTAAAACTACTTTTTCTTTTTCCATAATATATAATGTTTTTTATTTTTTTACTTCATCGTTTTTATGTTCCTCAGGGTCATACAACATTCCTGTACATAAGCACATACGGCGATTTGTGCGTTGTAGTATATCATAATTTACACATGTGCTACATCCTTTCCAGAATGAGTCATCATCTGTAAGTTCTGAGAATGGCACAGGGCGGTATCCTAACTCAGAATTTATCTTCATCACTGCCAATCCTGTTGTCAAACCAAATAGTTTGGCATCTGGAAATCTTTCACGTGAAACTTCAAAAGATTTTGTCTTAATTCGTTTTGCCAATCCATGCCCACGATACTTCTCCACCACTATCAATCCCGAGTTAGCAACAAACTTTTTGTTACTCCAACTCTCAATGTAGCAGAATCCTGCAAACTCATCACCATCCATGGCTATGATAACTTTTCCCTCTAACATCTTTTGCTTAACATACTCAGGTGAACGGCGTGCAATTCCTGTTCCTCTGATTTTTGCTGCCTTTTCAATTGTGTCAAGGATTGTCTCAACAAGCGGTACATGACGCTCATCTGCGACCATTATCTGAATGTTATCTTTTACCTCCATCTTTTTATGCGTTTTTCTATTAATCTATAATAGGTATAATATCTCTCAATATATTTATTAACTCTTTTTTTCGTACTCCTCCTCGCAAAATAACAAGAATTGTATCATCTCCTGCTATTGTTCCCATTACCTGTTCTGCCTCCTTAGCATCAATATCAAGAGCAATTCCTCCTGCATAACCTGGACGAGTTTTTATCACACAAAATTGCCCTGAAAAATCAATTGATACAAACCAATTTGATGATGGTACACTTGAAACAGAGTGTGGTACATTAAGAGTTTTTGCTACATTTTGTCCTGGTAGTATATATGAGTATCCTCCACATCCATCTCCTACTTTTGCGATACGCATACGCTTTAAATCTCGAGACAGAGTTGCCTGAGTTAAATCATATCCTTCTTCAAGCAAAATATCGAGCAGTTGCCCTTGCGACTCAATCTTTGTTGAGGAGATAATCTCCTTTATTTTTTGTATTCTCTCGCCCTTGTTTTTCATTATTATTTTACATTGTATATTTTTTCAATTACGTAATTATGTATAAATCAATCCAATACAGATATGTATTATTACATAATCACATAAATAGAGTTAAAAACGGGACAAAGATAAATAATAAATTGGATATATATGCAAAAAAAGTCCTCTATTTTTTCAATAAAAAGAGTATTTTTTATGCATAAAATATTTTTATGCGTATTTTTATACAAAAACAGTTGTTGATTTGTTGTTATAGATATATAATATTATAATATGTTCTCAACAAAAGGGATTGCGGTTGTTGCTGTTCTATCGCACGATGTGGGAACGATTGTTATGTATCCTTGCTGTAATAGTTCCTCATCAGTCTCCTCTCCTTTGGGTGAGGTGTTTACAAAATAGCCTGTTAGCCAATAGAATTCTCTACCATGAGAATCTACTCGCTTTTCATACTCTTCGGTCCAATATCCCATTGCCTGTTTACACACCTTTATTCCTTTTATCTCAACGCCTGCTGGCACATTTACGTTCAGGCTTACAGATGGTGGCAACCCTTTTTCGAGAACTGACTTAGTTACTTTTTGTATAACTTCAATGCAGGGTGTAAAATCGGCCTCGGGAGAGTGGTCGCACAATGAGAATCCTACTGAGGGTATTCCTATTATTGCCCCTTCATATGCAGCTCCCATTGTTCCTGAATACATTGTGCTAACTCCACTATTAGAGCCATGATTTATTCCTGAAAGGAGTATATCTGGACGCCGCTCCAATACGCCGTGAATTGCCAACTTGATACAATCAACAGGGGTTCCTGTTGTTTTATAATATTTTATATTACCCTCCTCTTTAACCTTAAACAGACGCAATGGGTTTGTTACTGTTATGGCACATGATTGTCCTGATCGTGGTGAGTCAGGTGCTACTACCACTACATCGCCTAACGATGATACCTGTTTTGCTAAAAACTCTATTCCTCTTGCCTCAATTCCGTCGTCGTTTGTTATTAGTATTAAAGGTTTCATATTTCAGTTGTTAGTTGTCGGCTATGCCGCCCCCATGGGATAGTTGTTTATTTTTAGTTATTTTCTTTATGATCTTCCTCTGTCATATCGTCTTTTTCCACTATCTGATATGCTCCTACATCGGGATTAACTCCTAAAGGTCGCTCAACTCCATACATATCGGTGCGAAGTTCGGGGGTAAGATACGCCTCTGATCCCATTTGATAGGCACTCGATTCGGTTGTTGAAATTCGGTAATCGTAGTAGTATTCCTCTCCCCCTACACAATTAAACATAGGGTCGCCTCCCCATATCGAGTTTATGAAGTTTTCATCATCACTTCCCGATACAGTAAAGAGACAATTACGGAACAAGATATTTGTATAGGTTGATATATCGGATGGGGATAGTATTCGTGAAGTTCCTACTATGATTGTATTATCAAATTGAGCAGAGGGCGTTGTTGGCAATGTTTCATCATCAAATCTGTTAAACACCAACATTGGTTCACGTATCACATCAAAGAGTGAAAAATAGTTTGCTAACGTACTTTGTACCACATTTACAACTCCTCCGTTACACATTATCAATGCTCCTGAGCCGTTTGATATTTCGCTATTGGTAATTGTCACCTTACTTTGATTTATGGTTAGCAAATTACCCTTTGAGTTGTGAAGTATTGAGTTATGTATCTTTATCTTATCTTGCGACACATCTGAAGAGTCAAGAACCATTCCGTTTACAGTTCCTCGCATAAAGGTATGCACAAAACTATTATTGTAACTATCTTGCGAAATATATAATCCATCCCATTGACCGGGTAAACGGTCGTATGGCAAATATGAGAACATATTATCTGTTCTGTCGCCTCGTAATGTTACGGGTTGTGATTGTGTTCCTTCAGATAATAGTCTGCCTCGTACTACTATTTTTGCTTTATCGTGCATACAGAGGTTTGTCCCTGGCATAAGGGTGAGTGTTGCTCCCTCTTCTACCACCAAAGAATCATATATTATATATGGTTTCTCAGATGTATATTCTGTGTCAGCGGTTATTATCTCTCCTCTTAATCGTGTGGCATCTTGTCCGTAAGCCTCCAATTTTACATCTTGGCGAACTCCGTTTGTCAAGAATACAATTGAGTCTTTTATTAAAAAAGGAGTATTAATATTTGTCTTTTTAGGAGTTATCTCTACAAATACAAAAATACTATCCTTTGCAGGAACCTCAATGTTATAAACATCGGGGCCCTTTGTTCCGTCAACATTTATAAAGAAGCCTGAGTTCTCGGCATCAGCCAAGAGAATGGATGTTATCAATAGCGATTTCTCGTGTCTATTATATACCTTGAATATTTCTGTTGCTGTACCTTGTTCAGTAAAAATAGTGTCAAATCGCACACTGTCGGTAGAGAACGCAAGAGTGTGTTCCGGTGATGTTGTAAATTCATCATCAAAACAACCTGTTAACATACTTGAAGTTATCAAGATAAATAACATATATAATATGTTGCAACTCTTTTTCACTATCTCTATAACGGAATTTTTCTTATAAAATTGTAACTAATGAACAATTACTTATTTACTCTCCTCTACTCTTTTGCATATAACTTTTGCTGCGTGACGTGGCGCCCCAACTGCTCCAAGTCTGGCTCGCATCAGTTGATACCCTTCCAATATTTTCTCTCTTTCATTTGGTTGCAGTATCTTTTCCAACTCCCTTCGAGTATTTTCGGGAGTAAAATGGTTTACCAACAACTCTTTTACCACCTCTTTTCCTGCTATAAGGTTTACCAACGATACATATTTTACCTTTAATATCTTCTCAAACAGTTTATATGTAAACTTACCTCCTGCCATATAATAACATACTACCTGAGGCACTCCCATTAGTGCTGTTTCAAGTGTTGCCGTTCCCGAGGTTACAAGTGCTGCCGTTGCTTGTTGCATAAGGCGATAGGTCTTTTCATAAACCACCTTTATAGGTTTGTCCGCTATTATTTGAGCATATAGTTGGGGGGGGATAGATGGTGCTCCTGCTACAACAAATTGATACTCATCCATTCCTTCAACTGCTGCTATCATACGAGGGAGTGAACTCTTTATTTCGCCAACTCTACTTCCTGCTATTAGGGCTATAATAGGTTTTGTACTCAACGCATTTGAGGTAGTGAACTCTTCAAAGGTCTCTTCTGCATCGGGACGTATCGCTAACTCATCTACTGTTGGATTTCCTACATAATCTACCTTATAGTTAAGTCCTGCAAAATATTCAACTTCGAATGGAAGAATGGAGTACATATAATCGACATATTTTCGTATGCTCTTTATACGATACTCTTTCCATGCCCAGATTTTTGGTGCTATATAATAGTGAGTCTGAATTCCCAGTTTAGTTTTAACATATTTGGCTATCTGCATATTAAAGCCTGGATAATCAACCAGGATAACAGCATCGGGGGCAAAGTTTTTTATATCCTTCTTACACTCTTGCATATTACGCAATACGGTACGGAGATTTTTTATTACTGCAATAAATCCCATAAATGCCATCTGGCGATAATGTTTTACCAACACTCCTCCTTGTGCCGCCATTAGGTCGCCTCCAAAGAAACGAAACTCTGCATTGGTATCGTTCTTTTTTATCTCTGCCATAAGGTGCGATGCGTGTAAATCGCCCGAGGCCTCTCCTGCTATCAAGTAATATTTCATAATTATCTATTTTGTTTGGGTACAAACACTCCTCTTTCTTTGTCAAATACTACTCCTCGCGACTCAAATAATTGAGCAACATCTCCTCTCTCAATAGCCTCAGTTGTTGATGCTAATTTTACTTTATCATCTATGAAAAGCAATAATTTATCTGCAACAGAGAGAGATTGCTCTACATCGTGAGTTGAAAGTATTATTGTTTTATTCTCTTTCTCTGCCAATCGCTTTAGGAGATATAAAATCTCTATTCTGCTCGGGAGGTCCAAAAATGCGGTTGGTTCATCAAGTATTATTAGCGGAGTTTGTTGGGCGAGTGCCTTTGCTATCATTACCTTTTGTCGCTCTCCGTCAGATAGTTGGGATAGGTACCTCTTTGATTTATCTTGCATTCCCACTAACGATAATGCCGATTCTACTACTCTGCTATCTTCTTCTGTGATTTTCCCAAAGAAACCTGTATAGGGATAGCGACCTAATGCTACCACCTCTTCAACCAAAAGACCTCCTGCCATAGTCTTATCGGTAAATACTGCCGACACTCTTTGTGACAATTCTCGAGGATTAATCTTATAAAGTGACTCTCCGCATATTAGAACATCTCCTGCAAGTGGGGGTTGTATTGCCGAAAGGGTACGCAAAAGTGTTGATTTACCAACTCCGTTACACCCGAGCATCAAAACAAGTTCTCCAGAATTCAGAGCAAAAGAGATATTATCGGCAACCTTTATTGCCGAACTCCCTTTTCCATATCCTATTGTTAGGTTTCTTGCCTCTAATATAACTTGCTCCTGCATCAGTTGAAATACTCTATTTTTGAACGATTAACTATTACATATATTATCACTGGCGCTCCAAATATGGGTGTTATAGCATTTAAAGGTAATACCCCGCTTTGCCATGGCATTGAGCATAAGAGGGTACACAATAGCGCTGTTGCCGCTCCCGCCAAAAGAGTAGCAGGCAAAAGGGTGTGATGATTTGATGATTTTGTCATCAACCTTGCCACATGTGGTACTGCCAAACCTAAAAACGATATTGGTCCACAATATGAAGTTACTATTGCTGTTAGCAATCCTGTGCATAACAACAACAATATTCGTGTGCATTTTATATTCACTCCTAAATTAGTTGCATATCTATCTCCCAACAACAGGGCATTAAGAGGTTTTATGAGTAAAATTGAGAGGAGTATT
>JAFXDI010000002.1 GCA_017521245.1 Bacteroidales bacterium | reverse complement strand
GTTGCTATACCAAGAGCAACTCCTACTGTTGCAATTTTAACAGCAGGAGTACTCTTTTTATGATTACCTTCGGTATTAATTTTTTTTGCTATGTACTTTTCGAGTATCATAGAGTTCTACCCGGATATGCTTCTAATGCTTTTTCTAATACAACAACCGCTTTTGCTAATTCCTCTTTATTTAATGCGTATGCTATACGTACTTGGTCTTTTCCTAATCCTGGAGAGGTGTAAAATCCTGAACCAGGTGCCATATATACGGTTTGTCCTTCGTACTCAAAATCACTTAAACACCACGCACAAAATTTATCCGCATCATCAACAGGCAACTTCGCCATTGTATAGAATGCTCCCATTGGCATTGGTGTATAACATCCTGGAATCTTGTTTATTGCATCTATCAAGAAGTTTCGGCGTTCAATATACTCATTATAGGTATTATCAAGATACTCCTGAGAAGCATCAATTGAAGCCTCTGCAACAATTTGGCCTAATAGTGGGGGAGACAAACGTGCTTGACAGAACTTCATTACATTATTACGTAACTCCTTATTTTTTGTAACAAGTGCTCCAATTCTAATACCACACTCACTATATCTTTTTGACACAGAGTCAATAAGAACTACATTATCATCAATACCCTCAAGATGTAGAGCCGAAACGTATGGTGCGTAGGTATATGTAAATTCACGATATACCTCATCAGAGAATAAGAATAGATCATATTTCTTTACAATATCTCTCAATCTGTTCATCTCCTTTGGTGTATATATATAACCTGTTGGGTTATTGGGGTTACATATCAATATACCACGAGTTCTTTCATTTATTAACGATTCAAATTTGTCGAATGATGGTAATGCAAAACCATCTTCAATAGATGAAGGAATAGTGCGTATAACAGCACCAGCAGATATTGCAAATGCCATATAGTTTGCATACGCAGGCTCTGGCACTATAATCTCATCTCCTGGATCTAAACATGCCATAAATGAGAATAACACTGCCTCCGAGCCTCCTGTTGTAACAATAATATCATCTGCTGTTACTTCAATATTAAAACGCGAATAATATTCAACAAGTTTTTCTCTTAGTGATAAATATCCTTCACTTGGGCTATACTCCAGAATTTTACGACTGATATTACGTACGGCATTGAGTCCCTCTTCAGGAGTATGAATATCTGGTTGTCCAATATTCAAATGATATACTTTAATTCCTCTCTTCTTGGCTTCGTTTGCCAATGGAACAAGTTTTCGGATAGGGGACTTTGGCATTATTTCCCCTCTATTAGATATTTGTGGCATCTATTTGTCTATTTTAAATAATCTGCAAATTTAAGATTATTTGCATAATAATGCAACTTATAACTCTTATATTGAGTATAAAATTTGCCATCTACAACAATTTATACTAATTTTGTATATATATTTTTCTAACAAATAGAATAGGATTATGTCTTTACTAAGAGTTCTTTTGGCTATAATATTTCCACCTCTTGCTGTTGTAGATAAAGGATGTGGATCGTTTTAATAGTTTTTATATTAACAATGCTTGGATGGATTCCAGGCGTTATTGCAGCATTAATAATTTTAAATAATAATAATTGATTTCTATGAAAAAAATTTTTTTTATTGCAATGGTTATTGCATTTGCAAGTTGTACCTCTAAACAAGTTACATACGAAAATATTTCGGCAAATGGATGGAAATTAGTTGATTTTGTTTGCGATACAGAATCTACTGTAAACGAAGATATGAATATGTTCATAAAATTTACCGATTCAGTATCAGTAGCAGGAAATACTCAATGCAATCTGTTTATTGGCAAATACTCTATAAGTGAATCTCAGTTAACAATAAACAATATAGGCTCAACTAAAATGTTTTGCGGAGAGGATAAAGAGCAATTTGAACAAAACTACCTAAATGCTTTATCAAATACCTTCGAGGCAAAAATATCTTCTAATGGTGAGGAACTTGTTTTAACAAACAAAGAGAAAGATGTTGAAATCAAATACATTAAATTTGATGGAGATATTCCTTCTGAAATAAAATAATTTATACTCTCACATACAAACAAAAAAAATATCCTCATGCGAGGATATTTTTTTGTGACTTTATTTTTATTCTTGATATAAATCTGGTCGTAATCTTTTTGTCCTTTCAACAGATTGCTCATGTTGCCACTCCTCTATTTTTCGTTGATGTCCCGAAAGTAATATATCGGGAACTCTCCATCCCTTGTATTCGGCAGGACGGGTATATACTGGAGGGGCTAATAAGTTATCTTGGAACGAATCTGAAAGAGCAGATTGTTCATCACCTATTGCTCCTGGAATAAGGCGAACAACCGAATCACAAATTACAGCTGCGGCAAGTTCACCTCCTGTTAGTACATAATCTCCAATTGAGATCTCTTTTGTTATCAGATGCTCTCTTATTCTATAATCTATTCCCTTATAATGACCACATAAAATTATAAGATTTTGCGCCATTGATAATGTATTTGCCATAGGTTGATTAAACATTTCACCATCGGGCGAAGTATATATAACCTCATCATATACACGTTTCTCTTTAAGTGCTGTTATAGCCCTATCAATTGGTTCAATTTGCATAACCATTCCTGCTGCGCCACCATAAGGATAATCATCAACACGGCGGTGTCGTTGATCAAGAGAATAATCTCTTAGGTCGTGAACGTTTATCTCTACCAATCCTTTCTCTTTTGCTCGTTTTAGAATAGAATGATTGAGTGGGCTATCAAGCAACTCGGGGAGAACAGTTATAATATCAATGTGCATCATGTCTTAAAAATTTTTATACAAAAATAGTATAATTAAAACGACTTTAATAGTAAATCATTAAATAATTTACCTTTAATTATGATTGATATTAATGTTTAAAAACTAAATCTATAAACAAAAAACAAAAATTATGTGTTTTACTATTGTCTAACCCCAAAAAGTTAATAAGATGAAACTAAAACACTTAACTTTTATTGTTATAGGATTATTCCTATCACTATTCAGCAATAATGCGTATGCGAACTCTCCGCAAGATGAGGAAGAGATTGTTGTTGTTGATTTTGTACCAGCAGGTAGAACATACTACTATTCACCTTCTCCTCGTGATAACTGGTTTATGTCAATGGGAGCAGGAGTACAAACATTATTTACCGAAAATAAAGGTAATGCAATGTTTTCTCTTTCAATGACAGTTGATTTTGGAAAATGGTTTAACCCTCATTGGGGATTACGTTTATCGGCAACTGGTGGTGAGTTAAGAATAAGATATCCTGAAGAGAGTAATATTCTTCATTATAAAAATGTATCATTAGCAGGAGACTTTATGTGGAATATGACTAATACTATTGGAGGATATGATCCATATCGGATTGTATCAGTTATCCCATACGTTGGATTTGCAAGTAACTACGCATTTAGAAATCCTTTGGGTAAAACTCTAAGTTTTGCTATCTCAACAGGTATGCGATTTAATGTTAGGTTATGCCGAACTGTTGACCTATTCTTAGAAGGTAAAGTAAATATACTTTCTGATGGATACAATGGTGTGGTTAAAAGTAAAAGAGCAGAAGCATCATTGGCAATGTTAGGAGGTTTGACCTTTAACTTTGGAGGAAGAAAATTTGGTTCATATAATCCTGTTAGTGAAATGTTTGCTCGTGAGGCTTTGAATGCAGAAGTTAATGCGTTACGAGAAGAGGATAATATGGTTGAAGCAGAAAATGCCACTCTAAAATTAGAGAATAAACGTCTAAAGAATGAGTTGGCACAAAAGCCTAAAGTTATAACAGAGAAGCCATCTCCTTGCGACACACATCTAACCTCTGCCGTTAGGTTTGCATTAAATAGCAGTGTAGTAACCGATGAGGAGATGATAAATATATATAATATTGCAGAATGGATGAAAGCAAACCCCAAATGCTATGTTATGGTAACTGGATATGCAGACAGAGATACGGGTTCAGAGAAGTATAATAAAAAACTCAGCGAACAACGAGCAAATAAGGTAATAGATATTCTTGTAAAGAATTACAAAATAGACTCATCTCGCTTGAAACTTATTGCAAACGGAAGCACTACGCAACCATATCCTCAAAACAACTCATGGAATAGGGTAGTAGTTTTTAAGAGTTGCGAAATGAAATAAGGATTATTATTCTATAAATATATCTACATCTAAAATATGAGGGTGAGCCGTATAACTCACCCTCAATTAATTATATAATCAAAATCTTAACCCTCAACAAATTGCAATAGATCCGCAACTATAAAGGTACTACCTCCAACATATATAGTATCGTTAGGAGTTGCGTTATTTAAGGCTTTTGTGTATGCTTCTGCTACTGTTTTAAATATCTCACCTTTAAGATTATACTTTGATGCTATTGCCTCAAAAGTTTCAACACACATTGCTCTTTGCCCCGATGGCTGGGTAAAGTAATATTTTGCATCTTTTGGCAATAACATTACAACACCCTCTGTATCTTTATCATTTACCATACCAAAAACAATATGTAATGTTCCGCTACTCTGTTCTGCTATCTGTCTTGCAGTATATGTTATACCTCCAACATTATGGCCAGTATCGCATATAACTTTTGGCGAAGTTCTCAAAATCTCCCATCTGCCTCGTAATCCTGTAAGTGTTGTAACATTTGCAAAACCTTTACGGATATTTACATCAGAGATACTATATCCGCTCTCTTTTATATATTCAACTGATTGTAGTATAGTTACAGCATTTTTTAATTGATAAATTCCTCCTAAACCAAATATGAGTTCATTGTAATTATCGAACTCCAATTTTAGTTTACCTTCATCTAAATATTGATAACTATTTAAAAGAATATTCTTTTCTGCAAATGCTATTTTAGAATTACACTCCTTTGCCTTTTCTATAAAGACATTTGCATATCTATCATCCCATTCGCCAATAACAACAGGGGTATCAGGTTTTATTATTCCTGCTTTTTCTGTTGCAATTGCAGTGTATGTATCTCCAAGCAAATATGTGTGTTCTAAACTGATATTCGTAATTATTGATAGAATAGGGGAGATAATATTTGTACTATCCAATCTGCCTCCCAAACCTGTCTCTATTACAGCAATATCAACCTCTTGTTCAGCAAAATATGTAAACGCCAATTCTGTTACCCATTCAAAGAATGATGGACTTATCTTCTCTGCTTCGTTTCGGTACTTCTCAGTAAAATCTACTACATAATTCTCTGAAATCTTATTACCATTAACCCTTATTCTCTCTCTGAAATCAGTTAAATGTGGCGAAGTATATAAACCAGTTTTATATCCTGCACTTTGAAGAATTGCTGCAATAGTATGCGACACTGACCCTTTACCATTACTTCCTGCAACATGAATTGTTGCAAATTTTTTATGTGGGTGATTACACAAAGAATCTAATGCCTCAATATTTTGCAATCCGGGTTTATATGCTTTAGTTCCCTCTTTTTGATATAATGGAAGTCGTGTATATAAATAATTTATTGTCTCTTCGTATGTCATAATCAGTAAAGTAAATAACCTGCAACTCCTGCAAGAATCACTATTAAAATTGGATGTAATTTTGCATACCTAACTAAAAGGAATGCCACTAAACAAATTACAATACTTATTGTATAATCAGGAAAATTCTCTTTATTCATTAACAACAGAGCCGCCGAGGCTATTAATCCAACAACAACTGGCCTAATTGCATTGAATATACTCTTTATGTATATATTATCTCTCTTCTTTAGAAGTATCTTACCTACTATCAGCACCAAAATGAATGATGGTAAACAAACTGCAATTGTTGCTATAATAGAACCTAAAACAGTTCCTGTAACTTTATATCCGATATAGGTTGCACTATTTATTCCAATAGGACCTGGCGACATTTGTGATATAGCAACAATATCAGTAAACTCCTGCAATGTAAGCCAAGGTTGAGTCTCCCCGTAATGGATAACATCAACAACCTCATGTTGAATTAAAGATAACATTGCATAGCCACCTCCAAAACCGAATAATCCAATTTTCAAATAAGCAATTAGTAAATTTATATATATCATAGTTATTCAGTTTTAGTTTCTCTGTTACTAAAATAACATCTTGCAATACCATAAACTATTGCAAGTGCAATGAAAACAATAGGAGAGAATCCGCAAAATGTAATCAATAGCGCAGTTGACAAAGGCACCCAAAAATTCTTAATATTTATTTTAGCCGATTTTGCAGTAGTAAAAACAGGTGCAATAATAAGAGCCACAACAGCAGGCCTTATACCCTTAAATACTCTCTCCACAATAGGATTATCATTTATGGTAACAAAAAATATTGCAATTGTAAGTATTACAATAAAAGAGGGGAGGATTGTTCCTAATGCCGAATAAAAAGCACCCCATTTCTTTGCAATTTTATTACCCACTAATACAGCCATATTTACGGCTAATATACCCGGCATAGATTGAGCAATAGCAAGATTATCAATAAACTCCTCTTTGGTAAACCACTTATGTTTATCAACAATATCCTTCTCCATCATAGCAATCATTACCCAACCACCACCAAAGGTAAAAGCTCCAATTTTGAAGAATGTCAAAAACAGTTCAAATATAGTTTTTGAAATTGATTTACTCATTATTATTCTGTTTTATCAGTTAGGTTATTTGCCTTATCAATATAGAGAATACCATTAAGATGATCTATCTCGTGTTGGAAAATAACAGCAGTAAAACCCTCAATAGTATCTGATTTAATCTTAAAATCCTCAATATCATTATACTCAATCACTATTTCTTGGTATCTGTCAACCAAACCTTTCAGTCCTGGAACAGACAAACAACCTTCTCCTCCAGTTTTTTTATCGCCTAAAAATGAAACTATCTTAGGATTTACATAAAACTCAAAAGGCTCTCCCTCTTTATCAATACGTTGAACAGCAATTAATTGTTTGCTAACGCCAACTTGAGGTGCTGCTATGCCCACACCTTCGTTTTCTGGGTTAGTGACAGTCAATAACATAGAGTTTGCTAAAGAGATAAAATATTCACTCTTAACATCAGCAATATTTAGTGGAGTAGAAACCTTTCTTAAGAAAAGAGAATCTGTTTCAGAATTAATAGTTACCAAAGGCATTATAGAGCCTTTGAATGCGGTAATTATATCAATCTCAGAATCGTTAAACGTGATTGACTTTTGTTTACAAGCCCCAATAAGAAATACAATAATGGAGAGTATTGGAAATATAAAATATCTACGTATCATCACTTTAACTTATTCAGGATTACTCTTCATTACAATTCTATAAAGATTGCATCCTATGAAATTACCAAACACTATTGAAATATAAAATAGTAATACATCTCCAATATTGTTACTTATAAAATCAAATGGCACTGTAAGATAATAGAACGCATCGGCAACACAGTGAGGGAACCCGCAAACAATAAACAAAGGTACACCAAAAAGGAGTGGGAGATATTGACCTTTACGTGCAAATGTAACAGCAGTAGTCATAATAAAACCGCAACCAATTGCCAACAATCCGCCTCGTATAGCACCAATAGCCAAACGACCTTCCAAAATATTTTGTGCAGCCTGAGTTAATTCAAGCGGACTTAATCGTGCCAATAAACCAACTAATAAACAACCTATTATATTTCCAACAAGAACAAGTAATAGTTCTGCCAAAGGTTTTATTATTTGTAGTTTATTGTTATCACCCCTAAACTCTACAAACCCAGCAGTTCCTGTATATAACTTCATCTTATAACTAACAACTGTCAATAGCCCAAATGCAAACAATACTGCTCCAATTATATTTGTGGTTGCCAAATAGCCCCAACCTGCTATTCCAATTGTGATACCTGCCATTACGGCAGATTTAAACACTACCAATTTAGAAATTTTCATATATAATCTCTATTCTTTTAAATTTTATGCAAAGTTAGTTCTAAAAAATATATTGAGAAAATTTATAAATTATATATGAATAAAAAAATAAGAGAGTGTATCATTTTTGTGACACACTCTCCACTGTGAATAATCTATTAAATATTACAATAAATCAACTGAGCGTTTTATAAATTTGCTTAATGCTTCGCCTTTTAGCATATTATTTGATAGGAGTGCCAAATCAATTAATTGTTTAACCAATTTATTTTCAGTTCCACATTTAGCAAAAATATCGTTCTCTTTTTTACGAAGTTCTGCCACTTCATTCTCTTTAGTTTTAATCTCCTCTTTCTCTGCAACAGGTATCTCATCATCTTTTTTGCCTTGATGAGAAGATTTTAGAGAATCAATTTCGTTGTTAAGTTTAGTAATATTATCAATAATCGGCAATAGTTCATCTTTACACTCACCCTCAATTTGCTCAATAACTTTTTTAGAAACAGGGTTTTCAGTATTGATAATCAAAGAATAACTGTCTGGCATTTCACCATAGAAGTTCATCATTCCTGGTTGTAGAGCTGACATATCTTTCATTCTTCTCATAAACTCATTTTGAGTTATAACAATAGGTTGAGTTGACTCTCCAATAGCCTCAAACATAACAATAAAGTTTGTTTTCTCAATTTCTGGGATTTGAGATTTGAAAACGCCCTCTGTCATCTGTTTTTGAGTTTCAGTTAAAGCAACCTCGTTATTATTGTTCTTATCAACAAGTTTATCAGCCACATTACTATCAACACGCACAAATCTACTCTTTTCAATTTTTTGTTCTAACATTCCAATAAAGTGAACATCTAATTGTCCATCAAGCAATAGAACATTATATCCTTTTGCTTGAGCCGCCTCAATATATGAGTATTGAGCAGTTTTATCGGTAGCATAAATATATGTAACATTACCATCTTTATCGGTTTGATCAGCCTCAATAAGAGTGCGATATTCATCAAGAGTATAATATTTGCCTTCGGTATCTTTTACAAGAGCAAACTTCATTGCCTTCTCATTGAATTTTTCATCTGAAATCATACCATACTCAATAAAGAGTTTAATTTGATCCCATTTCTCCTCAAATTGTTTACGTTCTTTATTAAATATCTCTTGTAGGCGGTCGGCAACTTTCTTAGTGATATAAGTTGAAATTTTCTTTACATTAGAGTCGCTTTGCAAGTATGAACGAGATACATTCAATGGAATATCAGGAGAATCTATAACACCTTGAAGCAACATTAAGAAATCAGGAACAATACCCTCTACCGAATCAGTTACAAAAACCTGATTACAATATAGTTGAATCTTATTACGAGAAATATCTACATTATTTGACACCTTTTGGAAATAAAGTATTCCAGTAAGTTTAAAAGGATAATCAACATTCAAGTGAATCCAGAAAAGAGGTTCATCCATACCTTGATATAGTTGATGATAGAATTTTTTATAATCCTCATCAGTCAAGTCGGTAGGTTTCTTTGTCCAAGCAGGAGTAACATCATTTATAACATTATCCTTATCAGTATCAACATATTTACCATCTTTCCACTCTTGTGCTTTACCAAAGACAATAGGAACAGGTAAGAAACTACAATATTTTTTCAAGAGACCTTCAATGCGAGATTTCTCTAAGAACTCTTGATTTTCATCATCAATATATAGAATAATATCTGTACCTCTGTCTGCTTTTTCTATTTCAGACATTTCATATTCTGGCGAGCCATCACAACTCCACATAACAGCAGTTGTGTCATCTTTGTATGATTTAGTTTTAATTTCAACTTTCTTGGCAACCATAAAAGCAGAATAGAATCCTAATCCAAAATGACCTATGATAGCATTAGCATCATTTTTATATTTATCAAGAAACTCTTCGGCGCTTGAAAAAGCAATTTGATTAATATATTTCTCAATCTCCTCGCTTGTCATACCAATACCTCTATCCGAAACAGTCAGAGTTTTATTCTCGCTATCGATTGATATTTTAACATTTAAATCTCCAAGTTCACCTTTAAACTCATCTAACGAAGATAAAGTCTTTAACTTTTGAGTAGCATCAACAGCATTAGACACCAATTCACGCAAGAAAATGTCGTGATCACTATATAAAAATTTCTTGATTACGGGGAAGATATTATCCGTTGTTACCCCAATTGTTCCTTTTTGCATAGTTATATAAATTTATTGTTAAAATACATAATACGATTTACATATATTATATGTTCAAAAAAAATGCCAATTTTTAATAACTGACATTTTGTCCTATAAACAAATTAGATATATAAATATATCAAAAAAATAAATCAGGCATATCATCGTAAGGTACGGGGAAAATCCCTTAACTCCATTACTAATACCTGATTTTGTTTCTATAAGAGAAATACATTAAATAAAAACTATAAATTTATCTCTTAATTGAAGATATAATTTTTTTATCTACATCATCATAATCAATAACAAATGTATCTCCATTATGCAACTCATTTGAGAGCATAAGTTCTGCAATCTCATCTTCAAGATATTGTTGAATTGCACGTTTCAAAGGCCTTGCACCATATTGAACATCGCAACCAGCATCGGCAATAAACTCTTTAGCCTTATCTGTTAAACTTAACATATAGCCCATATCAGACAATCTTTTACAGAAATCTTTAAGCTCTAAATCAATAATCTTAAATATAGAATCTCTATTTAAATTGTCGAATATAACAACATCATCAAGTCGGTTTAAAAATTCTGGAGCAAAATATTTATTCAATGCCTTTTTAATAATAGAATGAGCAACACTCTTATTATTAGCAGCATCATTAGTAGTAAAACCAACACCTTGACCAAACTCTTTAAGTTGTTTAGTACCAATGTTTGATGTCATTATAATAATAGTATTCTTAAAGTCGATAAATCTACCAAGACTGTCAGTCAATCTACCTTCATCCATAACCTGAAGTAAAAGATTGAACACATCAGTATTTGCCTTCTCAATTTCATCTAACAACACAACAGAGTAGGGCTTACGTCTAACCCTCTCGGTAAGCTGTCCACCCTCTTCATAACCAACATATCCTGGAGGTGCACCAATTAAACGCGATACGCTAAATTTCTCCATATATTCACTCATGTCAATTCTGATAAGAGCATCTTGCGAATCGAATAGAGACTCCGCTAATTTCTTTGCCAAATATGTCTTTCCAACACCTGTTGGACCTAAGAACATAAATACACCAATAGGTTTTTGAGGATTCTTTAAACCAACTCTATTTCTACGTATAGCCTTAACAACAATATCAATTGCGTCATTTTGTCCGATAACTGACTCCTGCAAAGTTTTGCTCATATTAATAAGTTTATGACTCTCTTCCTCAGCAACCCTCTTTAAAGGAATACCAGACATCATAGCAACAACCTCATCAATAGTAGCAACATCAACAACCTGTTTACGAGCCTTCAATTCATCTTCCCATTCTGATTTTATCTCTTTAAGTTGAACACGAAGTCTCTTTTCTGCATCTCTATGTTTTGCTGCCAATTCAAAATCTTGATTTTTAACAGCATCTAATTTTTGAGAAGACTCTGACTGTATCTGAAGTTCAATATCCTCAAGTTCTTTAGGAGCAACAACATCAGTAATATGCACCTTTGAACCCGCTTCATCCAAAGCGTCAATAGCCTTATCAGGGAAGTTCCTGTCAGTAATATATCTCGAAGTTAGTTTAACACACGCCTCAAGAGCCTCATCAGTATAAGAAACATTATGATACTCTTCGTATTTACCCTTAATTTTTCTCAAGATTTGAAGAGTCTCTTCCTCAGTTGTAGGATTAACAATTATTTTTTGGAAACGGCGTTCCAAAGCACCATCTTTCTCAATGCTTTTACGATATTCATCAAGAGTAGTAGCACCAATACATTGTATCTCGCCACGAGCCAATGCAGGTTTAAGAATATTTGCAGCATCCAACGTACCGGGAGCGCTACCAGCACCAACAATGGTGTGAATTTCATCAATAAACAGAATAATGTCTTTATTCTTGCTTAGCTCCGAAATAATAGTTTTGATACGCTCCTCAAACTGACCTCTATATTTAGTACCTGACAAAATTGCAGCCATATCAAGAGAGACAACACGTTTGTTAAACAATATTCTTGAAACATTATGCTTTACAATTCTAATTGCCAATCCCTCAACAATAGCCGATTTACCAACACCGGGTTCACCAATTAATACAGGATTATTCTTTTTCCTACGACTTAAGATTTGCGACAATCTCTCAATCTCTGTATCCCTGCCAATAACAGGATCTAACTTACCTTCAGAAGCCAATTTAGTAATATCAATACCAAAACTATCCAATACAGGAGTTTTTGACTTAGGAGCATTTGACACCTTCTCAGTCTCAATATCTTTTTGAGTATCCTCTTTTGATTTATCTAACATATCATCATAGTCATCATCCGAGAAAACCGCCTTAACACTATCTTTTTGCACAGACTCTTTATTTGATGAAACTAAATAAGAATAAATCTTTCCGTATGAAATATTCTCTTGCTCTAACAATTTACAAGCATTATTATTCGATTCTTTTAACATCGCTAACAAAATATGTTCACTATCAACTTCATTTGAATTTAAAAGGCGAGCCTCAAGGTTACTAATTTTTAAGATTCTATCAACAACACTACTAACGCCAATCTCAGTAGTATCTAATAGTTTAGCATCCTGAATCATTATCGATTCATCAATAGATTTCTTAATTTTATTTATATCAGCACCTAAAGATGAAATAGCATCAATTGCACTACCAGAGCCCTCACGAATTATCCCTAACAAAAGATGCTCAGGAATAACCTCTCTGTGCCCTGTACGTTGAGCCTCCTCTCTGCTAAATCCAATTATGTTATTATATCTTTTTGAATAAACTTTCTCCATTACTTTAGTAATTCAATTTAAATTACAAACATATAATATATAATTATAACGGCAAATAATGTGCCAAATTATATCAAAATAAATTTTGGATGAATATTTCGTTCTTAGATACAAATAAATATTATCAAAAAATATTTGTATAAATAAAAAAATATTAGAAGTTTAAGAAAATAATTTAGGGATTTAAAAATTTATTTTTTAATTTCGCAATGCCTCAATATCAAAAATTTCTTTTAATAAGAAAATTTGAACTGAGGTAGGACATATTAAAAAGGCGTTTACTACGCTTTGGTTTTGACTCCTTGAAATCTGGCAGTTTCAAAAAGAATGTCAAAAAACAAAGCAACGTGAATGCCCCGTAGGTGTGTTATATACATACCTCAAGTACCAAGTAGCCATTGGTGTACACATACACTATTGGTAACTATTGGTATAGAGTAAGTGTTATACATACATGCGTGGGGTTTCTGCGTTGCTCGTTTCTGACATTCGGGCTTTGCCAGAGCCTCAAGGAGTGAAGCGAGCATAGTGCAGGGCTTCACGCTTTTTTTATGTCTTTATATTTAGGATTACTTTATAAGGGTTGCCGAAGTCCTCTCCCTAAAACTTTGCAAACAGCATGAGTACAAAGTTTTTTAATAACGATGCAGGCAACACTCTCTTCGACAAATTAAAAGGAATAGCCACAGAAATGGCAACTTTCAACCGTTTCTTGGCTGTTGTAGGATTTTTTCGTTCATCAGGTTACTTCAAACTACGAAAAGAGTTAGGCGATATTTCAGAGATAAAAATATTGGTAGGCATCAATATTGATGATATTTTCCGCAAACATAACAAAGCCATTTTTATGCTTGGCAATGAGGCTAAGGCAAAAGAGATCTATCAAAATGGCTTTAAAGAAGATATTATAAAGGCTCAATACTCTCCCGAAATAGAAGGAGGCATATTGCAAATGTGCGAAGACCTTGTATCAGGAAGGCTTCAAATACGTATTCATGATAAAAAGAATCTGCATGCAAAGTTCTATTTATGTTTACCAGATAACCATAGCGAGCATAGCGATGGTTGGGTAATAATGGGTTCTTCCAACATATCCGATTCAGGATTAGGCATTAAGCGACCGCCTCAATATGAGCTTAATGTTGCCATGAAAGATTATGATGATGTAAAGTATTGTTCTGATGAATTTTGGAAATTATGGAACGATGCCGTTCCATTATCAGCCGAAGACATTGACAAATGTAAGAACGATACATATCTATGTAATGAAGATAAACAACCCTCACCATACGAACTATATATAAAAGTACTCATTGATACTTTTGGAGATCAAGTTGAATCAGATTTCACTATTAAATTACCCGAAGGTGTAAAAGATTTAAAGTATCAGAAAGATGCCGTTATACAAGGTTATCAGATGCTAATGCAACATAATGGTTTGTTCCTTGCCGATGTTGTAGGTCTTGGAAAGACCATGATTGCCACAATGATAGCAAAACGGTTTGTTGAACTAAACGGCAAAGGTACAAACATTCTTGTAGTATATCCACCAGCTGTTGAGGATAACTGGAAACAAACATTCAAACAATTTGAGATTAATGATAAAGCCCAATTTATTACCAATGGAAGTTTATCTAAAGTCCTTGACGCACGAGACCGATATAAAAGCAAAGAGGAATTTGATTTAATAATTGTAGATGAAGCACATGGCTTTCGTAGCGATAGTTCAGGCAAATATGACGAATTGCAGAAAATTTGCAAATCGCCCTGTGCTAATATTGGGCTTCTCAAAAGCACTCAAAAAAAGGTAATGCTTTTGTCTGCTACACCACTTAATAACCGCCCAGAAGATCTATTAAACCAACTTCTTTTATTTCAGAATAGCCAAAATTGTACAATAGACGGAATACCAAACTTAAAAGCATTTTTTTCTCCACTAATAACTGAATACAGAAAGTTAATGCGAGAACGTGGAGAAAGAGATGTAACAGCAGATGTAGATGAAATATATGAGCAAATACGTAACAAAGTAATTGATAAAGTAACAGTTCGTCGTACACGTAAGAATATCCTTAATGACCCTGATTACAAGAAAGATATAAAGGAGCAAAACATTACATTCCCAGATATTTTACCACCAAATGAATTAGAATATTTCTTAGACGAGGATACAAGTAATCGTTTTTACGAAACACTAAAACAACTTACCGACGGTAAATCAGACGATAACCCTAAAGGAAAAGGGTTGAATTATGCACGTTACAGAGCAGTTGAGTTTTTAAAGCCTGAATACAGAAAAAAATATAAGAATGCTGAACATATCGGACGAACATTGGCATCGATATACCGCGTACACATGGTAAAGCGATTAGAGAGCAGTTTTCATGCCTTTAAGAAATCGCTTGAGACACTTCTTCGTATCACAACCGATATGATAAAAATGTTTGATGAAGATAAAGTAATAATAGCTCCCGATTTAAAAGTAAAAGAGTTACAAGCAAAAGATATGGAGCTTGACCAAATCATAGAACATGCTATTACAAAAGGATATATAGTTGAAGATATAGTATATAAAGCAGAGGCATTTGATTCTGAATTTTTAAAGATGCTTCAACACGATAAAGAGATTTTAGAGTATTTAAATAAAGATTGGAAGAAAGAAAAAGACGACCCTAAGTTTAATGAATTCTTAGATAATCTAAATAACATATTCTTTGACAAAGATATAAACCCATCGGGCAAATTGGTACTATTCTCTGAAAGTGTTGATACACTCAACTACCTACAAAAACGCCTTACTGAGGAGTTAGGCAGAAAAGATGTTTTAATGGTAACAGCAAAAAATCGCAAACATCTTATTAAAACCATTAAAGAGAACTTTGACGCTAATTACAATAGTGATAAAAAAGAGTATAACATAATAATCACATCAGATGTCTTGGCTGAAGGCGTTAACCTGCATCGCTCAAACGTAATAATAAATTATGACTCACCTTGGAATGCAACCCGACTAATGCAACGCATTGGCCGTGTTAACCGTATTGGCTCGGTTGCCCCTAAAATTTACAACTTTATGTTTTACCCTTCGCAACAAGGCGATAAAGAGATTCAACTCTATAAAAATGCACTTGTTAAGTTGCAAGGATTTCACTCAGCATTTGGCGAAGATGCACAAATATACTCTCGTGAAGAGATTGTAAAAGAGTTTAAGATGTTTGATACAGATGTTAAAGATAATATTGACAAGAGAATGGCTCTATTACGAGAAGTAAGAGAACTATATCATTCAAACAAGAAACTATACTACAAAATAAAATCTCTACCTAAAAAAAGCCGAGTAATGCGAAATACAGGCGAACACAGCGGAGAGTCATTAGTATTCATATCATCAAATTTTAAGACAGAATATTATTTGGCAACAAATAGCACAACAGTGGTAATAGATTTTTTAGATGCAGTTGAAATACTAAAAGCTGACCCCGAAGAGCATGCAGTTAAGTTTAATAACGATGAACAACACTACAAACATGTAAATAACGCTCTGTGTAAATATATAACAGAATATACTGAAGCAGCAGACACAGACTCTTTTAACACAAAAGACCTTGATAAAACTTCACTTGAAGCCAAAAAGTTTTTACGGAATATACAACAAGTTACAACTGATGATGAACTGAAAAAACAGTGTAATATTCTAACTAAATATATCGATGAAGGAATATATACACAATTACCCCGACGTCTCAAAGCCATATCAAGAAAATACAGAGGAGATAAGACCAAAATTAAAGATGACGAGTACAATATACACAAAGAAATAGATACTCTACTAAAAGAGTATAAAACATTAGATAACGAGCAACGGAACAATAATAGAGATATATCTGATCCTCAAATTATTATCTCTGAAACATTCGTATAGCAAGGCAAAAGAGTTCAATAAAACTAAAGTTTAAAATAAATCACAATCATCACACACAACTATGGCAACCATATATAATTCTGATAATTTAAGAAGTCTGTTTCGTTCGCAATTTGATATGAAACTATGGTATTCATTCCTTCAATATTTTTTCAAAGCAACAACGTTACGGGTTACACCAGAAAAAATAGAAAACGAACAAGACAACGATGGATACTATTTAGGGGAAATTGAGACTTCGGATAGTTATAGAATAGGTCTATTTTATTATAAAATAGAGCAAGGCTCAGTACTTAATAGGAGGGTAGGGTTGCGTAATCTTGTAAGATGCTATATAAACCCAACGTGGGGTAATTTTGAAGCAGCAATAGCAGTCTTTGATAGTGGTGACCATTGGCGTTTGTCATTTATTAGCGACATTAAAGGAGAATCAACATCGCCAAAACGCTATACATACCTATTTGGTGATAGTGAGTTACTATATAAAACAGCAATAGACCGCTTCAACTTTATACAAAACAAGGGGGTCTCATTTGAAAATCTTAAAAAGGCATTCTCTGTCGAGGCCCTTTCAGATGAATTCTTCAACAGATATCGTGAGCAATATGCAAATTTCATAGAACATATTACAGGCAAACGCTTTGTTAAAGTTGGCAATAAATGGGAAGAGAGAATGTGTTCAGAGCCAAATACTGAATTGATGCAGGCATTTAATTACGATGAAAAGAGAGTACGCGACTATATAAAAAAGATGATGGGACGTATAACATTCCTACATTTTTTGCAACGCAAAGGTTGGATGTGTGGCGACCTTAACTATATGCAAAATATGTTTAATCGTTCAGCATATCAAAATGATTATCTTGATTCTGTTCTTGAACCTCTTTTCTTTGGTATTTTAAACACTAAACCCGAAGAACGTGATGCACTATTTACGCAAGAGGGGTGGGATAAATCGTTACTTGCCGAGTGGGGAGAAATACCATATCTGAATGGTGGACTATTTGAAAAAGATACAAACGATGAAACAACTTGTGCCTTTCCTGCAGGATACTTTAAAGATTTATTCCAATTTTTCAGCGAATATAACTTTACCATTGATGAAAACGACCCCAATGATGCAGAGATTGGTGTTGACCCTGAAATGTTAGGAAAAATATTTGAAAACCTACTCGAAGATAACAAAGATAAAGGAGCATTTTATACTCCAAAAGAGATTGTACGCTATATGTGTCAGGAGTCGCTTATTGCCTACCTTGAAACCAATACAAGCATAGCAAAAGATAAAATTCGCCAATTCGTGCTTTCTCCTGAAGAGGGTATCAAAGATATACCAGAGATTAAGAAACCTAAACTTCTCGCAGCACTTGAAGAGGTAAAGATTTGCGACCCTGCCATTGGCTCGGGAGCATTCCCTATGGGTTTGCTCAACGAGTTATTGCATTGTCGGGAAGTGTTGAGTGGTAAGCATTACGACCGTGCCGAGATTAAGAAGAACATTATCCAAAACAACATCTATGGAGTGGATATTGAGAAAGGTGCAGTTGATATTGCTCGTTTACGATTTTGGCTCTCAATTGTTGTTGATGAAGAGGAGGCATCGCCATTGCCTAACCTTGACTATAAGATTATGCAAGGCAATTCACTAATAGAGAGTTATAAAGGTATTGATTTAAGCGAACTAACTTATAAAAAGAAATCAAAAAATGATAGCAATACTTTAAGTATATTTGATGATGATATAAATAGAGAACAAAAAATATTATCTCAATTATTAACAAACTACTACTCTTGTAGCGACCATAATACTAAACAAACAATAAGAGAACGCATAAAAGAGACTATAAATAAACAATTAGAGGTACAATATTTTGATGAAAACATATTAAATGAACTCAAAAATATTAACCTTGCCGAAAACAACAAATTCTTCCTTTGGCATACTTGGTTTAGCGATGTTTTTAATAAGGAAAAAGATAAAAACGGCTTTGATATTGTGATTGGTAATCCACCATATGTAAATTTTGCAAATATTAAATCTGTTGAGTATCGAACAATTCTAAAAGAAAAATTTTATTCAACAAAGAACAAATGTGATTTATATGCTTTTTTTATTGAGTTTGGTTTTGATTTATTGAATTATAATGGTATTATAACTTACATAGTACCACACACTTGGAAGGCAACTGATAGTTTCTCAAAACTAAGAGAAATTTTATTTACAAAACATAATGTTGTACAAATAGTTAATCTTGAAATGGGCGTATTTGAAGCAACCGTTCAACCTCTAATTATATTAGCAAGTAAAAAATTTAAGAAACAGAATTGTATTAAAATATTAAATAACAATTACATTCATATTAATGATATAAATATAGAAGAAATATTATCATCAAAAGAATATATTATTGATACAACATCTTCAGCATCAGAAAAAAATATTTTTAGAAAAATTGAAAAAGATTCATTATTGTTGTCTAATTATATAAAATTTTCTCGTGGTATTAAAACAAGTAATGATAAGAAATTTATTAATACTGAAATTATATCCGTTAATGAACAAAAAAAAGTATTTAGAGGAAGAAACATAAGAGCTTATCAATTAAATTGGGACGGAGAATATATATGGTATCGACCAGACCTTATGAGAGAAAAGGCTGGTTGCGTTCCTCATACAAAAGAGTTTTTTGAAGTAGCAGAAAAATTGATTACTCAAAGAATCTCTCGTCAATTACTTGTTGCTTATGATGATAAGCAAAATTATTTTTTAGACACGACAAATGTATCCAATTATTCTACATGGGACAAAAAAACTCCTATTAAGTTTTTGTGTGGATTACTTAATTCAAAACTTATAAATTTTTGGTATTGTAAAAAATATCTAATGCCAACTATCGGAGGATACGAGTTGCATTCTATACCAATAAAAACCATAAATGACTATAGTACATTTATCTCATTGGTAGATGAGGCAATTTCAGCAGCTCAGCAAAATAATTACAATATTCTACATGTTAAAATGAAAGAGATTGATAATATTGTTTATAGTATATATGGACTAACTGAAGAAGAAATTGCAATTATTGAAAATGCTATTTAAGTAATAACTGACATTTTTACATTTAAGTTAATTTGTCATTGAAATTAAGACATTTTGTCAGTATTTTACAAAATTACATATTATTTAACATTTGGCACGATATTTGAAGTTAAATTAATAACCAGCAATAGTGCTGGGAAATAAATTTATAAATAAAATAATTATGAATATAGTACTAAAGACCCCTGAACAGCAAATTGACGATCAGATTAGTGAAATAAAACATCTTCCTCATAATGATTCTTTACAAGCTCAGAATGAATATGAAGAAATAAAACCTCTATTGATGTCTCTTGGATTAGATTTGACTAATGTAAAAAGGAGACATGGACTACCAATTGATTTTGAATTGAAATATAAAGATAAAAATATTGCAATAGAAGTGACAGATGTTAGACCATATTTTGAGGATTATAAAATTGAAAAAAAAGCAACAGAAGTTGTGGTAGAAGAAGTTATCAGAAATATGATAACGGTAGATACAATGTCTTATTTTAAGATAGATATTCTCTTAAAGAAAAAGACATACGCAACTAAAGGGCTTAAAACAAATTTAGATTTCCTCAAAGAGATAGAGGAATTTCTTCAAAATGGGAAAAGCAAGAAATCAGAATATATTGAATCTTTATCAAAAAGTGAATATACTGATGTAGATACCCAAAAAGGTAATATCTTCTTTAATTTTCAATATGAAGGTTTCTTGTCAAGAATACCAATTCAATGTATATATAATGCCATTAGCAAAAAAGAAAAAAAATTAATAGGATATAAAACTTCGTATGGAGAATATTTTGATGAATATTGGTTGTGTATTGGACTTCCTTTAGAAGAACGCGGTTACTCTGTTGGTGGATCGAGTCTTGAATCTAATTTTATATCTGATTATGAGCGTATATATATAACACAACAACTTCCATTAAAGACAATTTTATTGTATAGTAAATAGCCTGCAAAAGCAGGCTATATTTTTTTGTATTTGTTGATAACTTTTTACAATAACATATACGGTATATGTAAAATCATACATATATTCGCAATATTTAATTATAATATGAAAAACAAAGTATATGTATTTAATAATCCTGAACGGGATAATACTGAATCTGCACGACATTTAGCATTGGCTGTGATAAAACAGCCAGCATTATATGAGACTATCAAATTTATTTTTGATGGTTGCCATGGACATAACCCTGAAATTTCTGAAAAGACAATTGATGATGCTTTTGATTATCTAATCAATTGTGAAAAAGCGACATTATATGCACAAGAATTAACAAAAGATATACGAGATAAATTGATTAAACAAATAGAACTAAATAGTAATATTCGAAAAGAATGGTTTAAATCTATACTTAAAGTAAAAGAGGAATAGGTTAATGGTATTATAAAAAATAATGCTACCTTAGCACCTATGAAAAAGCGTTCTTTTCAATAATGCAGAATAAGAGATAAGGGAACTTCGCTTGTTTCTAAATCGTTACCTGACGAAAATTATAGTTCTCGAAATCGTTTGTTTTCAACAAGAAATAAGAAATGCTATGACTCGCCACATGAATATTGTAGTACTTAAAAAGACAATCCCTAATTATGTATCAGATCTTATAAAAATAATTAATATTTGAAAATTCTTATTTAATACTTATAATAAACAATATCAATTATAATTAACTCAAATCAATCTAACCCATGCCCTCTAATAATTTTATCAAAGGCATACTCAGGAATGACTTCTTCTACTGATGATACTGCACAGTCTAATATTAGAGTAGTAGATAAACAATCTTTCATTTTCATAAGATTGTTATAATTCCATATATGCCCTTTAGAACGAATAACAGACTCTGAGGTTTCAACAAATCCCTTTCTTATAAATAAATACCCATAATCGCTGGACATAATTTTAGTACATGTAATTATGCTCTCAAAATCATTACTTCTTAAAGTGTTAGAAATATGATTAATATCAAGCTTTACTTTCGCTTGATAAGGGGTATGAGGATCTATCTTATCAAGATATTTTCCAACGGCTTTAGCAGCGGCTTTTCTTTCATCTTTTCCTTTCATTATTTACAGTTTAATTAGAATTTAATATTTACTACAAATATAATACTGAAAGTTACCTAAAACTATGGAATATAAAAATATTTTCAAACACGCATAAATACTAAATTAAGAGGCATATTCGCGAATATATTTTACTGTAATTATCTCAAATTTAAAAATAAATGAGAGAAAAAACTCTATTTGTCAGAGGTCTGCTTTAAATTGTAAGTTATCAGTTACACTGACCACCATTATAGTCTGCACTTCCGCAGACTATTTTATTATCAACAATGTTGAAAACTTGATTGCTAAGTATGAGGAAAATAAAAAACTTAGTTTTAACTTTGGAGAAAATAATTTAATAAGGTAGAATATGAATAACAAAGAATCTGAAGAAAAAATCTATAAATCAATTAAACAGATTATGATTTGGAATAAAGAAATTTTTAAAAAAATACTTATAGCTTCAGGGATATGTATAATATGCATTGTGATCATCCCTATACTTATAAACAGTTTAATACTCAAACCAAGATTATTTGAAAGTGTTGGTTCAGGTGTTGATTGGCTAATGTTTTGGGGAGGATATTTAGGAGCTATTATAAGTGCATCTGCAGCTTTTATAATTCTATACATACAGAGAAAAGATAATGAGAGACAAAATAAAGAAAACAGGAGAGTGTATGAAAATAATCGTCAACTTCAAATTAGCATACTTGAATATCAGAAAAAAAGTCAATGGTTGGAAAATTTAAAGTCAAATTGTATTGATTATTACAATGCATTTAATCAAAATGACATAATAGATTTATTTAATCTAATAAATAAAAATAATGCAAATTCTATAATGGAAGCTAAACAATTTGTTAATTCTTTAATTGACAGACATAATAAGGTTGTTTTTGCATTAGAGTTTTTATTTCCCCAAAATAAAGACAAGGAAGAAATTAAATTGTTTTTTAAATTAGAAGAATATAATCATGTTTACCAAGCTTTAATAAAAGATGCTCAATATATAATTATACAATTAGAAAAAAGCTCAGACACAAACCTTTTAATTGATGGTATAGATGAATATGAAAAACGAAATGTCATACCCCAAGTGACAAATAATCGTATAGTTTCAATATTAAGATCAAAAAAATATATTAGCAAAATAGGAGGTCTTACAGATATATTAAAAAAACTACTTATTGCACGCCAAAATTTTAGTCCTTGTTTAATACAAAGGACATTATCTGAGTTATGCTATTACGAAGAAGATAAAATAAACAAGACTATTAAAATATAATGTATAGCCTGCAAAAGCAGGCTATATTTTTTTGTATTTGTTGATAACTTAGTAAGACAATTATAGGTAATTATAATAGTTTATCATAATTTTGAAGAAAATATAAAAACGAGTAAAAAAGTTATCTGCTTATAGCCATTAGTTGCCCAAAATGCCTTTAAAGGGCAAAAAGGGATAAAGGCAGGAAAAGGCTTTTAATTAGAAATGAGGGATTAGAAATTAGTACAGCACTACGTGTAAAAATGCCTTTAAGGGTTAAAGGGTAAAGTTTGATGATGCATTATACGCTTAAAGTGGAGAAACGAGCATAAAGATACACTGTAGTTCCTCTTACATCCTTTTAGACCTTTCAACCCTTTTAGCCTTTCTCATATCAACCACAACTTCTAATAACTGATAAGTGAAAACTAATAATTAGTTACAATAAGTAAAATTTGTGCAATAATTACTTTATAAAATAAGTAAAAATTGCACATTTTTTTGTATCTTCGCAATTTGAAAAATATTATCAGTATGCAAGAGAAGAAAACTAACAGCAAAAGTGCAATTTTATTGATGCACTGTCCTGACCAACCGGGTATTATTGCTGTTATGACAGAGTTTATTACAAAGAATGGAGGTAATATTCTTTACCTAGACCAATATGTTGATCGTACCAACAAGATATTTTTTATGCGATTGGAGTGGGATTTGACTAATTTTATTATTCCACAAGAGAAGATTGAAGAGTTCTTTGGCACTCTTTATGGTCAGAAATATAATATGGATTTCAAACTTTATTTCAGCGACCAAAAGCCAAGAATGGCAATTTTTGTTTCAAAAATGTCGCACTGTATTTACGATCTTCTTGCTCGTTATGCTGCAGGAGAGTGGGATGTTGAAATCCCTATTATTGTTAGTAACCACCCCGATATGGAGATTGTTGCAAAACAATTTGGTATTGATTATGCCTACTTTCCAATTACCAAAGAGAATAAAGCAGAGCAAGAGGCTAAAGAGATTGCATTGTTAAGAGAGAAAGGTGTTACATTTATTGTTCTTGCTCGTTATATGCAAATACTTTCGCCTGAATTTATTGATTTGTTCCCCAATAAGATTATTAATATTCACCACTCATTCCTTCCTGCCTTTGTGGGTGCTAAACCTTATCATGCAGCGTTTGAGCGTGGTGTTAAACTGATTGGTGCAACAAGCCACTATGTTACAAGCGATTTGGATGCCGGTCCTATCATTGAACAGGATATTACCCGCATTTCGCACAAAGATACTATCGATAATCTCGTAGGCAAGGGTAGAGATTTGGAAAAAATTGTTCTTTCTCGTGCTGTTGCCAAACACATTGATAGAAAGATTCTTGTTTACAAGAATAAGACAATAGTTTTTAATTAATAACTCCGATGAAAGTTGTAATAATTAAATATAACGCTGGAAATATCTACTCTGTATATTGTGCTCTTAAAAGAGTTGGTGTTAATGCAATTATTACAGACGACAAGGAGATTATTAAGAGTGCCGATAAGGTTATATTCCCGGGAGTGGGAGAGGCTGCTTCTACAATGAAGTACCTTAAAGAGCATGGATTGGATGTATTGATTAAAGGTCTTAAACAACCTGTATTGGGCATTTGCATTGGTATGCAGTTAATGTGTCGCCACTCTGAAGAGGGCAATGTTGATTGTTTAGGTATTTTTGATGCAGAGGTTAAGCGTTTTGTTCCTGAATGTCACGAGCATAAAGTTCCGCACATGGGTTGGAACAGTTTGTTTGAGATTGACAACTCGGTGTTTAACTGCAACATAAATAATGAATTTGTCTATTTTGTACACAGTTATTATGTACCATTATGCAGTAATACTGTTGGCAAATGCGATTACATTCAGCCTTTTAGTGCTGTTTTAAAGAAGGACAATTTTTATGCTACTCAATTTCACATTGAAAAGAGTGGTAGTGTAGGAGAGGATATTTTAAGAGGCTTTTTAAATTTATAGTACAAACAGATGATTGAACTTGTTCCTGCCATAGATATTATTGATGGCAAATGTGTAAGGCTTTCGCAAGGCGATTACCAACAAAAAACTGTCTATTCGGCTCAACCCGAAGAGATGGCAAAGATTTTTGAGGGTAGTGGTGTTAGACGTCTGCACGTTGTTGATTTAGATGGAGCAAAGAGCAAACATATTGTTAATTATAAAGTGCTTGAACGCATTGCAACTCAAACCTCACTAATTATTGACTTTGGTGGTGGTTTAAAGAGCGACGATGATTTAAGAATTGCTTTTGAGAGTGGGGCTTCGATGGTTACTGGTGGCAGCATTGCAGTTAAAGAGCCAGAGACTTTTTTATCGTGGATTAAGAGATATGGTGCCGACAAAATTATTTTGGGTGCCGATGCAAAAGATAAAAAAATTGCCGTAAGTGGTTGGCAAGAGAACTCTGATTTGGAATTAATTGAGTTTGTACGCAACTACTTGAATTTAGGTGTAAAAAAGTGCATCACCACCGATATTAGCAAAGATGGTATGCTCAAAGGTCCTTCAATAGAACTATATAAAGAGATGTTGGAGAAACTCCCAGAGTTATATATAATTGCAAGTGGAGGTGTATCTTCAATGGCAGATATTGAGGCTTTAGATGAGGCTTCAATACCTGCTGTTATTTTTGGAAAAGCCTTTTACGAAGGGCGTATTACTATTAAAGATATTGAAAATTATATAATTGCAAACAAATAAGTATATGTTAGCAAAAAGAATTATACCATGTTTAGACGTCAAAGACGGAATGGTAGTTAAAGGTGTAAATTTTGTCAATTTCAGAAATGCAGGAGATCCTGTTGAACTTGGCAAACAATATAGCGAGCAAGGTGCCGATGAACTTGTATTTTTGGATATTACAGCATCGTACGAAGGTCGCAAAACATTTACAGACGTTGTAAAACGAGTAGCTGAAAATATTAATATTCCTTTTACTGTTGGTGGTGGTATTACAGAACTTTCGGATGTTGAACGTCTACTAAATGCAGGTGCTGATAAAGTTTCGTTAAACTCATTAGCACTTAAAAACCCACAAATAATTGATGATATTGCCAAAAACTTTGGTGCTCAAGTTTGTGTGGTTGCCATTGACGCTAATTACGAAAACGATATGTGGCGTTGCTATGTAAATGGTGGACACGTTCCAACAGATAAAGACCTATTCTCATGGGCAAAAGAGGCAGAGAGTAGGGGAGCAGGAGAGATTCTGTTTACAAGTATGAGCCACGATGGTATGAAGATTGGATTTCCCAACGATGCTCTTCGCACGTTAAGCGAGACTTTGAATATCCCTGTAATTGCTTCAGGCGGTGCAGGCTCAATGAAAGATTTTAAAGATGCTTTTGAATTAGGCAAAGTTGATGCTGCTCTTGCTGCAAGTGTTTTCCATTTTGGAGAGATTAAAATACCTGAACTTAAAGCATATCTGGCTGAAAACAATATTTGTGTAAGACTTTAACAATTGATATATAATGAAACTTGATTTTAACAAAATGGGAGGTTTAATCCCTGCTATTATACAAGATAGTTGCACAGGCAAAGTTCTTATGCTCGGGTTTATGAACGAGGAGGCTTTAGCAAAAACTCAAGAGATTGGAAAAGTTACTTTCTTTAGTCGTACAAAAAATAGATTGTGGACAAAAGGAGAGACAAGTGGTAACTTCTTAAATGTGGTATCTATTGCTGTAGACTGTGATAACGATACACTTTTAATTAAAGTAAAACCTGTAGGTCCAGTATGTCATACAGGTAGCGACACTTGCTTTGGAGAGACTAACGAAACGGATCTTTTCTTTTTATCTTATTTACAAGATTTCATAGACCGCCGCAAACAAGAAATGCCTGAAGGCTCTTACACCACTTCACTATTTAAGAAAGGTGTTAACCGTATGGCTCAGAAAGTGGGAGAGGAGGCTGTTGAGACTGTTATTGAAGCAACTAACGGAACAGACGAAGGATTCTTGTATGAGGCTTCTGACCTAATATATCACTTAATTGTACTGCTAACTTCAAAAGGTCACAGAATTGAAGAGTTGGCTCAAGAACTAAAAAAACGCCACAAAGAGTAATCATTTAAGATTATGAACGGAGAGGTATTAATTAATTATGAAGGAGTTGACGTATATCGTAAAGAACTAAACGTACTACGCAATATCAACTTCAAATTACACGAAGGTGAGTTTGTATACTTTATAGGTAAGGTAGGCAGTGGAAAGAGTAGCCTACTTAAAACTTTCTATGCCGATGTTCCCGTTGAAGGAGGTTCGGCAAGAGTTTTTGACTATGATATGACTTCGCTTCGACAAAAAGATATTACTCAACTTCGCCGCAAAGTTGGTATTATATTTCAAGACTTTCAACTTTTAACTGACCGCTCAGTTCGCGAAAACTTAGAGTTTGTATTAAAAGCAACAGGGTGGAAAGATAAAAACGAAATTGATGAACGTGTTGAAGAGGTACTTACTTTGGTTGGTATGCAAACTAAAGCATACAAAGAGCCTCATGCCTTATCGGGAGGAGAACAACAACGCATTGTTATTGCAAGAGCAATGCTGAACTCTCCCAAAATAATCTTTGCCGATGAGCCTACCGGTAATCTTGATACTGAAACTGGAAACAAGATTGCCCAATTGCTACACGATATCTGCAAACAAGGCACAGCGGTTATAATGACAACACACAACCTCAATATTGTAAACGATTATCCCGGTAGGGTAATTAAATTTGAGGATAAACATATATACGAATCTATTACCGAAAACAAGAACGAATAATATAAAACAAAAAAATGAAAGTCCTTAAGTTTGGCGGAACATCAGTTGGTTCTGCACAGAGAATGAAAGATGTTGCAAAAATTATATGCAACGGTGAACAAAAGATTGTTGTTCTCTCTGCTATGTCAGGAACTACCAATACATTGGTAGAGATATCAGATTATCTTTATAAGAAAAACCCAGAGGGTGCAAACGAGATAATCAATACTCTTCAAAAGAAATACGATGGCGTAATTAACGAACTTTTCGCTACCGATGAGTGTAAGATTGCTGCTAAAGAGAGATTAAATCTTAATTTCGAGTTAATTCGTTCATTCACAAAATCTCTTTTCACTCTATTTGAGGAGAAAGTTGTTTTGGCTCAAGGAGAGTTAATGTCAACTGCATTGGTTAATATGTATCTAAACGAGATTGGAGTAAAATCTGTTATTATTCCTGCATTGGACTATATGCGTATCGACAAGAATGATGAACCAGATACATTATATATTAAAGAGCATCTACCAAGTCTTTTAGAGAGCGAGAAAGATGCTGAAATATATATCACTCAAGGATATATATGCCGAAACCCATACGGCGAAATAGACAACCTAAAACGTGGAGGCAGCGACTATTCTGCTTCTCTAATTGGTGGTGCAATTCAAGCAGAGGAGATTCAAATTTGGACTGACATTGACGGAATGCACAATAACGATCCACGCATTGTAGAGGGAACTAAACCTGTTCGTGAGTTGTTCTTTGAAGAGGCTGCTGAGTTAGCATACTTCGGTGCAAAAATTTTACACCCTACTTGTATTCTTCCTGCTAAGATAAACAACATTCCTGTTCGCTTGTTAAATACTATGCAACCCGATGCTCCAGGAACAACTATCTACAACAACTCAGAGAGCGGAACTATTAAGGCTGTTGCAGCAAAAGATGGCATTACTGCAATCAAAATAAAATCGGGCAGAATGTTATTGGCTTACGGATTCTTACGTAAAGTATTTGAGATATTTGAAAGTTATCGCACTCCAATTGATATGATTACAACCTCTGAGGTTGGAGTATCTGTAACTATTGACAATACAAAATATCTTCAAGAGATTCTTGATGACCTTAAGAAATTCGGTACTGTTACTGTTGATGAAGATATGGTTATTGTTTGCGTTGTAGGCGACTTGGAATGGAACAATGTTGGTTTTGAAACTAAAGTATTAGATGCAATGAAAGATATACCTGTTCGTATGGTATCATACGGAGGTAGCAATTATAATATCTCAATGCTTATCAAAGCCGAAGATAAAAAACGTGCATTGGTTTCACTAAGTAAAGAGTTATTCTAAATTTTGAATATGAGAAATATAACAAGCAATTTCCCTGTTGATAAGTTTAAAGAGATTCAAACTCCTTTTTACTATTACAACACCGATTTGCTAAAAGCAACTTTATCTGCTATAAATACAGAAGTTAGTAAATATGACAATTATCATGTTCACTATGCTGTAAAGGCAAATACCAACCCTACAATATTAGGCATAATAAAAGATGCAGGATTGGGTGCTGACTGCGTTAGTGGTGGAGAAATTGAAGCCGTCCTAAAAGCAGGTTTTGCTCCTGAGAAAATTGTATTTGCTGGAGTAGGGAAGAGCGATTGGGAGATTACCCTTGCATTAGAAGCAGGTATCAGTTGTTTTAATGTAGAATCAATCCCAGAATTGGAGAACATTAACGAAATAGCAAAAGGAATGAATAAAATTGCTTCCGTTGCTCTTCGTATAAATCCAAATGTTGATGCTCATACTCATAGTTATATTACAACAGGGTTAAGCGAAAATAAATTTGGTATTGATATTACACTCATTGATAAAGTATTAGACAAACTCTCAGAACTTAAAAACGTGAAACTTATAGGTTTGCACTTCCATTTTGGTTCTCAAATAACCGATATGGATTCGTTTAGAAGTTTAGCAATTAGAGTAAATGAAATACAAGAGATATTTTATCGCAGAATGATAATTGTTGAAAGTATAAATGTTGGCGGAGGATTGGGCGTTGACTATCAAAATCCTGATAAAAATGCAATTCCCACATTTCATGAATATTTTGAAACATTCCGTAAACATTTGGCACTACGACCAATACAACAACTACACTTTGAATTAGGTCGTTCAGTTGTATGCCAATGCGGATCTCTAATTTCTAAAGTTCTATATGTAAAAGAGGGTATTGATAAAAAGTTTGTGATACTTGATGCTGGAATGACAGAGTTAATTAGACCTGCACTATATCAAGCATATCACAAAATTGAGAACATTACTGCAGACTCTTCTAAAAAAGAGATATATGATGTAGTTGGTCCTATATGCGAGTCGTCTGATTGTTTTGGCAAAGCAATAGAACTACCAGAAACAAAACGTGGAGATATATTTGCAATACGTTCTGCTGGTGCTTACGGAGAAATTATGGCTTCGCAGTATAATTGTAGAAGATTACCTAAATCATACTTCTCAGACACAATTTAATAGATAAGACAAAAAATAACCTCAGCATAATGCTGGGGTTATTTTTTATATATTTACCAAAGTAGTATCCTATTATTCTATGCCTTTAGCCAAGAATATTTAGCAACACTATAAATAGGAAGGAATGGAATAATCAGAGGAGTCTTTTTGATATATGATTTAAATTCAGGATCATTGCCGTATGTCTCATTTTGTCGTAATTCAATTCTGCGAGCACCACTAAACATAACATATACAATTCCTATATATCCCAATAGTGCAATTATCCATTGCCAAACTGAACAAGATACTCCAAAGCAAAATATAAAACATCCAGTCCAAACCAAAATCTCTCCAAAATAGTTAGGACAACGGACTATCTTATACAAACCTTTATCTACAAATCTGTTAGCATTAATCTTTTTAGCACTATTCTTTTGTGCATCAGCAATAGTCTCTGTCAAAAATCCTATCAAAGCAATAGCAGAGCCTATCCACGCAACAACCTCTTTCCCAAAATGGAAATATCCTATATTATCTAAATAGAATGTTACTGGACTAACTTGCCCCACATACAACAAAGCACATGAAATCCATATCATAAACATTACAAAAAGAGGCTTCTTTGTTGTATTATCGGGCTGATACAAAATCTTTTTATATGATGCCGATCTCTTTTCTCTTATCAACAAATATCCTGCTAATCTTAGTCCATACACCAACAACACTCCACATAATATTGCAGATGGAGGTGTAATTACATCTTTAAAAATAATTAATGTTGTTATTGCCAATGCTGTAATTGACAACCCATAACCAATACTAAAGAAATAGATAAAATAAAACCAACCTACTGCTGAAACAGCAAGTGATACCGCTAATAAAATCCACAAATAACTCATAATATTTAGTTTTAATGTTATACCCACAAAAGGAATCCCTACAAAGATATATATTTTTAAAATATGTTTATTTATCATTTAAACAATTGTTACCCCTTTTATTATTAATTTTGCGAAGAAAATAATAAAATAAAAATGACATCACCTCAAAAATCAATATTTCAAAGACCTATATGGGTTGTAATATTTGCACTAACTGCGGCAATTTCATGGGGTTGGGCATACCCGCTCATAAAACTTGGATTTGCAGAATTTGAGATTACCTCTCAAATGACTGGTAGCAAAATACTATTTGCAGGTATAAGATTTGCTATTTCAGGAATAATAATACTTGCAATTGCCAAATCTGTTAATCGCAAATTCAGTGTTACAAAAGGTGTTGACTGGCTGTATATATTGGTATTCTCTTTAATGAATACAGCTTTACACTACGCTTTTTTTTATATTGGATTGTCACATAGTCAAGGAGCAAGAGCATCAATTCTCAACTCATTGGGAACATTCATTTTGGTATTATTAGCCTGTATGTTCTTTAAAAGCGACAAACTAACAATAAAAAAGATTATTGGATGTGTTGTTGGATTTGCGGGAGTATTTGCTCTAAACTTTGGCAATGGTAATAGCGGAAGTTTTACAATGCTTGGAGATGGCATGATAATTCTAAATGCGCTGTGTTCTGCTATTGCAGGTTTAATGACTCGAGGATTGGGTAGGAGAGTGGATATATTTGTTGGAACAGGTTATAGCCTTACGATTGGAGGTGTTTTACTTATTATCCCAAGTATATTAATTGGCGGAACATTACCAAACATAACTATTAACGGAATTATAATTTTATCTCTT
>JAFXDI010000001.1:300000-383139 GCA_017521245.1 Bacteroidales bacterium | reverse complement strand
TATATAAAGAGAATTAGGTTAGATTAGATTAGGATATGAAGAAAATTATTAATTGGTTATTCAAAAATATTGATTTAGTAGTAATCGTATTTGGGATTACTACTCTAATTTTAACTATTTTAGATCAAATTATATGCTTATGTGATATAAGTAAGATATTTATATATATTTCGGGATTTATTGGATTTATATATATATTATACCCTATCTATTTATGGTTTGTAAGAAGTGCTGATTTTGATTGGCATTTAATTAATGGACACTTTTTACGTAAAGTTGTTTGTTTGGTTTGTTTAATGCCATTCGTATTAGTTTCAATCTTTTATATCTGCAATTATCTTTTTGGATTAGAGTTTACTGAATTATATAAAGAGAATAGTTATACAAGCTCTAAAGACTCTATTATTTGGATTATATATAACCATTTTGTTGATCCTGGCAACCAATATATGGCTTCGTCTTCAAATGGCAGAATATTTACTGCTATTATTGCCATATTGGGAGTTGTACTTCTAAATGGATTATTTGTTTCATCAATAATAGGTTGGGTAGATAGGAGAAAAGATAAATGGATTAAGGGTGAAGTATATTATAAACATGGCTTAAAACCTAAATATGTTATAATTGGTGGAAACGATATAGTTATTGGAATTGCTAAACAATTATTAAATAAGATTGAAACTTCAAATTATATTCTTATTCAAACTTCACGTGATATTGAAAGTTTTAGACGTAATTTATTCTCTTCAATAACTGAAAAGCAACAGAAAAAATTTGTTATATATTATGGTAACAGAGATTCTCAGAGTGATATTGATAAATTAAATCTTAAAAACACTAAAGAGATATTTGTAATTGGGGAAGATACTCGTACTGATGATATTGAATCTTACCATGACACTATAAATATGGAGTGTCTGAAACTTATAAGTAATAAAATTAGTAATGTTAAAACTTTTAATGAGAATAACAAATTAGTTTGCAGAGTAATGTTTGAATACCAAACTACATTTAATATTCTTCAAGTTACAGACATAGACGGAACAAAAATTAAATTTATTCCTTTCAATTATTATGAAATGTGGGCTCAAGATGTACTCATTTGCAAAGAACTCGAGAATAAAAACGAATGCAAATATCTTCCTCTTGAAGGATTTGAAGGAATAAAATCGGAGGATAAAGACTCTTTTGTTCATCTTGTAATTGTTGGAATGTCGCGAATGGGAGTTGCCATGGCTATTGAGGCAGCACACTTGGCTCACTATCCAAATTTTAATAAATATAAAAAACGTACTCGCATAACATTCATTGATGCAAATATGCAGAATGAAAAACATTTCTTTATGGGTCGTTTCAAGGAGTTGTTTTCTATTTCTCGTTACAGAGATGTTTTAAATGATAAAAAATCAGAATCAAATAGATTGTATTACGATTTTGAAAATTATCCATGGAAAGATCCATTAAAAGAATCAGATTTTTATTCTCATTTAGGAACGGATTTTATTGATATTGAATGGGAGTTTTTAAATGGGTCTATTGAAGATCCTGATATTCAAGACTACTTAACTGATGCCGCAAGTGAGAAAGGAGCAAAATTAACTATTGCTATTTGCTTACCCGAAAATAGCAAAGCAATTGCCGCTGCGGCATATTTACCTGATAATGTATATAAAAGTTCAAATACACTTCAAATATTGGTATATCAACGTTTGAATAATGAATTACTAAGACAGATTAATGGAAACAACATCAGATATCAAAGTAAATTAAAAGCTTTTGGTATGGCTTCGGAATGTTATGACCCATCATTAATTGATATATCTGAAACAATCGGAGGAAAAATTAATAATAGATACAATGAAAAACACAAAGAAAAGATTATAAATATTATTAATAGCATTAGAGAAAATAGTTTAAATGAAGATACATTACAACAATTATCCAAATCATATTCCAAAATAACTGAAACTAAATTAAAAGAAGAGATCAAAGTTATTTGGAGAAAATGGTTTGACGAGAACCCCTATATAGACGATAAAGAAAAATGGAACTCTTATGGTTGGGAAGGCAAAAAGAATGAAATAACAAAAGAGTTGGAAACTTATATTAACCATAACGATTACGAAGAAGATAAAAAGCATAATACTAATACAGGTAAATCTTCCTCTGCCAAAATGTGGTCTAATAGTTATAATGTTTTCTCAATGTGGACTAAATTTAGATGTTTTGGAATAAATCCTTTAAATGGAGAAGTATTCGATAATGAAAATTTAGAAGAAGTTGCAAAGGTTGAACATAATAGATGGGTTGTTGAACAACTGTTATTACGATACAGACCATTAACTAAAATTGAACAAGAAGAGGTAAAAATAGAAGGAATATACTCTCCTTCATACCTGAAAAATGATTTAAAAAAGAACTTCGCTCATCTTGATATTTGTTCTAATGAAATATTAAATAACATTGATTATAATATGAGTGAAGTTGATGAAGCATTAGTTGAAGTATTACCACCGGCTTACACTGAATATTATAACCAACAGATAAAGAAATAGAGATCTAAAAAAAAGATAGGATACTATATAAATTAAAAATGGCAACAATATTAACAAACTTCATAAACAAAATACAAATAGACAATTCAGTAAAAAATAGTATTAACTCTGAAATTATTAATTGGGGTGATATAATTGTATGGTTTGCTGTATTGGGATTAATATTAGCAATAATTGTATTCTTTTTATCAAATAAGAAATCTGAAAGAATTCTTAATTTTATATCTAACAATCTTTTACCTATTTCTCTAATAGTATGGTTGTTGGGAGTTTTTATATATATTATTGGCTTTTACAGACCTGATATAAATTGTTTTCCTGTAATCTTAAGATCTATAATGTCGGCATTCAAAATGTTTCTTGTTATCCAAGATCTTGCGAGGATTCAAGCAGATTTGCTTAATGACACTTTATATATGTCAACATTCTCCTTAATCCATTTTATAGCGGCATTTATAACATTCTTGTTTGTATTCAAAATGATAGGTTACAAAATAAAATCATCTTTGAATATTATTATACACAAATTGTTTTATGCAAAGGAAAAAAATATACATCTATTTTGGGGCGTAAATGAAGCATCGTGTTTACTTGCTGAAGATATAAGAAAAAACTTCCCTGATGAAACAATAATATTTATAGACATTGACGATGCTGATGATAATAGTAAACAAAAAGCAACATTAACTAACATAACAAACTCAATAACTATTACAAATAGAGAAATAACCAGATTAGATAGTATTAATGCTCTGGTTGATCATTGCTACAACGGTCCTGCTTCAATTAATTCCGAAATGGATATTTTTGGCGTATTAAAACTAAATAATATCGGAAAGATCATCCAAATAAGTAACAAAGCTAATTTTTATTTTTTATCAGATAATGAAGCAAGAAATATTTCCGGGGCTTTGAACTTACAAAGAGATAAGAGTATCAACTCTATGAAAAACAATAACTCTATTATATATGTTCATGCCCGAAGAGATGCTAACAATGAAGTGTTTAACCACTATTCTCAATATGATGAGAATTCTAATAGAATTAAAATAAAAATTATTGATTCAGCATATTTATCAATTTGTACATTAAAACAGGACTCAAAATTTTTACCTGTAAATTGTGTTAAGATTGACAAAGAAAGTGGACTTGTTGAGACTCCTTTTACTGCACTGATTGTTGGTTTTGGAGGAACTGGTATAGAAGCATTTAAATTTTTATATGAATACTCTGCTTTTGTTGGTAAAGATTTGAAAAAAAGTAAATTCAGATGTTATGCCGTTGATGAAAAAATGAATAAAATAGCAGGTATTATAAAAGAGGAAATGCCATCAATAAAAGAAGAGGAACTATCTCTTATTCAAGCATCTATTGATTCTAAAGAATTTTGGGAAAAGATTAATGAGATAATTAAAGATTTAAACTATGTTGTTATTGCTTTAAATAATGACGTAATAGGGTTATCTCTTGCTGTAAATCTCTTTAAGTGTGCAATAAAAAATTGCAACTCAAATGATACAATGCTAAAAATTATGGTGCGTTGCTATGATAATAATAATGAACAACGTATGAGTGAGGTTATAAATAACCTTAATAAATCTATTGCTGATAATATTGAAATTGTGTTATATGGTAAGAGTAAAGATTTATATTGTTGCGAAAATATTTTATCTGACTTAACTTTGAGGGAAGCAAAAGAGTTTAATAAAATTTATGAGAATTCTGATTTAACAGCAGATGAACAATGGTCTAAAAACTTTAGTAATAGTGAGATTAATAGATTAATGACAAATAAAAAGATGTCACGCTATCATGCCATATATGATATTAATCGACGTATTTCACAAAATATCTCAAATTCTCTTCATAGTTCAACAAAAATGATTCTTATGGGAGTTACAGGAGATGGATATTCAGAGAGAATAATAGAATATTATGATTATGTAAATTCAAGAGAAAATAATACTACTATATACAAATGTGAGGACAAACATGCTCAACTACTTAAAAATATGGCAATGGTGGAGCATGAACGCTGGATTGCTTCTCACAAACTTATGGGATATAGTTATAACTCTAAAAATAGTCACGAAAAAAAATACCATAGATGTATGTGTCATTGGGATAATTTAGATGAAATTACAAAATCGTATGACTGCAATGTAATTGATACTACAATTAAAATGGCATATAAAAAACTAAATAATGAGACAATATAATGTTATAATATTATAAAGATTTGATAATTATGGAGAAGAATAATTACACACCTCAACCAATTGATACAAGCGACATTAGGTTATCGGAAGAATTAAATGAGTTAATTGAGAAAATGGCAAAGAATGTGCACGAAGTATGGGCTCAGAGTCGTATTGAACAAGGATGGAGATATGGTGAAAAACGTAATGATACCCTAAAAACTCACCCATGTTTAGTTCCATACGAGGAGTTACCTGAGATTGAGAAAGCATACGATAGGGATACTGCTTTAGGTACTCTAAAATTAATATGTAAATTAGGGTTTAAGATAAGTAAATAAGGATTATAAAGGTATAAGATAATGGAAATTCCATTATCTTTGATTAAAACAAAATAGGTGAACAACATATAAGTTGTTCACCTATTTCATATTTATGAGAACAGTTTATTTTACTTCCTCAAAATCAACGTCTTGAACTTTATTGTCGTCTTCGTTGTTTGTGGCACTATTTGTTGGACCTTGTTGTGCATTTGCTCCTTGTTGTGCTTGTGCATTGTATAGGTCTTGTGCTGCTGATTGAAGTACTGTGTTCAACTCAGCTATTGCTGTATCGATTGCTGCAATGTCTTGTGATTTGTGAGCATCTTTTAGTTTTGCTAATGCTCCCTCGATAGATGATTTTTTGTCAGCGGGGATTTTATCTCCCATCTCCTTCATCTGTTTCTCGGTTTGGAAAATCATTGCGTCTGCTTGATTTAGTTTATCGATACGCTCTTTTTCCTTAGCATCTGCATCAGCATTTGCAGCTGCTTCATCTTTCATTCGTTTAATCTCTTCATCACTCAAACCGCTTGAAGCCTCAATACGGATACTTTGCTCTTTGCCTGTTCCTTTGTCTCTTGCTGATACATTTAGAATACCATTAGCATCGATATCGAATGTTACCTCAATTTGTGGTACTCCACGCATTGCAGCTGGGATTCCATCAAGGTGGAAACGGCCGATTGTTTTGTTGTCTCTTGCCATTGGACGCTCTCCTTGTAGTACGTGTATCTCAACTGATGGTTGATTATCTGCTGCTGTTGAGAATACCTCCGATTTACGAGTTGGTATTGTTGTGTTAGCTTCAATTAGCTTTGTCATTACTCCACCAAGTGTTTCGATACCAAGTGAAAGTGGTGTTACATCTAATAACAATACATCTTTTACATCACCAGACAATACTGCTCCTTGAATTGCGGCTCCTACTGCCACTACCTCATCAGGATTAACTCCTTTTGATGGTGCTTTACCAAAGAATTTCTCTACAATTGCTTGTACTGCAGGTATACGTGTTGATCCTCCTACAAGGATTACTTCGTTAATGTCAGATGCTGTTAATCCTGCATCTTTCAATGCTTGACGGCAAGGTTCAATTGTTGCTTGAATCAGGTTGTCTGCTAATTGCTCAAATTTTGCTCTTGTAAGGGTTTTTACCAAGTGCTTGGGTATTCCGTTTACTGGCATAATGTAAGGCAAGTTAATCTCTGTTGATGTTGTGCTTGACAACTCAATTTTTGCTTTTTCAGCAGCCTCTTTCAAACGTTGTAGTGCCATAGGATCTTGGCGTAGGTCAATTCCTTCTTCTGCTTGGAATTGATCTGCTAACCAGTCAATAATAACGTGGTCAAAATCATCTCCTCCAAGGTGAGTATCTCCGTTTGTTGATTTCACCTCAAATACTCCGTCACCTAATTCAAGGATTGAGATATCGAATGTTCCTCCTCCAAGGTCAAACACAGCAATTTTCATATCTTTGTCAGACTTGTCAAGTCCGTATGCCAATGCTGCTGCTGTTGGCTCGTTTACAATACGGCGTACTGTTAATCCTGCAATCTCTCCTGCCTCTTTTGTTGCTTGACGTTGTGCATCGTTAAAGTATGCAGGTACTGTGATTACTGCCTCTGTTACTTCTTGTCCAAGATAATCTTCGGCTGTTTTTTTCATCTTTTGAAGTACCATTGCTGATATTTCTTGTGGTGAATATAAACGTCCGTCGATATCAATACGAGGTGTGTTGTTTCCGCTTTTTACTACTTTATAAGGTACGCGTTTCAACTCGTCTTGTACTTGATCGTACATCTCTCCCATGAATCGTTTGATTGAGAAGATTGTACGTGTAGGGTTAGTGATTGCTTGACGTTTTGCAGGGTCTCCTACTTTACGCTCACCGCCATCAATGAATGCTACTACTGAAGGTGTTGTTCTGTGTCCTTCGCTGTTTGAAATTACAACTGGTTCTGTACCTTCCATTACAGATACACATGAGTTTGTTGTTCCTAGGTCAATTCCAATAATTTTTCCCATCTTATGTAAAATTAAGTTATTAATATTCTTTATTTTTTTGTTAGGCTAAATTTAGGCCTACACTTTATTTACTTCAAACAACGTGCCAAACATTTTTGTTGGTCTTTTACCCGCCTTTTACTATAAAAAAATGCTTTTACTACCAAAAAAACAGGACACGCCATGTAATATTTGTCAGTTTTTATGACTATTTGTCAGTTTTTATGTCATATTAGGTATTTTATAGGTATAAGTTGTATTTTTTATATTTAAAACTTTTATTGGAATGGTTGTATATTTTTGATTATATTTTGTATATTTGCTCAGATTTTATATAAATGAGTTATTTACTTTAAATTTTTAAATATTATGAATTTAACACACATCGAGCATCTTGGTATTGCTGTTAAAAGCATTGAGGCTTGTTTACCCTACTATGAGGGAGTTCTTGGTTTAAAGTGTTACAATATTGAAGAGGTGGCTGACCAAAAGGTTAAAACTGCTTTCTTTAAAGTTGGACAGACTAAAATAGAGTTATTAGAGCCAACAAGTGAGGATAGCACTATTGCTAAGTTTATTGCCAATAAAGGCGAAGGTATTCACCACATTGCTTTTGCTACTGATAGTGTTACTGAGGCTTTAGCGGATGCTGCAGAGAAAGGTATTCGTTTAATTGATACTGCCCCTCGTGGTGGTGCTGAAGGATTACAAATTGCTTTCTTGCATCCAAAATCAACTTGCAGCGTTTTAACTGAACTTTGCGAGGATCCTAATAAATAATTTTATTCGTACATTTTTAATTAATATTATATGAGTACTCAACTTGAAAAGATTAAAGAACTTATTGCCTTACGTGCCGAAGCACGTTTAGGCGGTGGAGAAAAGGCTATCGCCAAACAACACGAGAAAGGAAAATATACCGCTCGTGAGCGTATTGCTATGTTATTGGATGAGGGAAGTTTTGAGGAGATGGATATGTTTGTTAAACACAGATGTACCAACTTTGGTCAAGATAAAAAGACTTTCTTAGGTGATGGTGTTGTTACCGGTAGCGGAACAATTGATGGTCGCTTAGTTTATGTGTTTGCTCAAGACTTTACTGTTTTTGGTGGTTCATTGTCAGAGACTATGGCTTTGAAAATTTGTAAGGTTATGGACCAAGCGATGAAAATGGGTGCTCCTTGTATTGGTATTAACGACTCGGGTGGTGCTCGTATTCAAGAGGGTATTAATGCGTTGGCTGGTTATGCCGAGATTTTCCAACGTAACATTTTAGCATCAGGAGTTATTCCTCAAATTTCAGGAATTTTTGGTCCTTGTGCCGGTGGTGCTGTTTACTCTCCTGCTCTAACTGACTTTACTCTTATGATGGAGGGTACTTCATATATGTTCTTGACTGGTCCTAAGGTTGTTAAAACTGTTACCGGAGAGGATGTTAGTCAAGAGGATTTAGGTGGTGCAAGTGTTCACGCAAGTAAATCGGGTGTTACTCACTTTACTGCTGAGACTGAGGAGGAAGGATTGGCTCTTATTCGCCAACTATTGAGTTATATTCCTCAAAACAATCTTGAAGAGCCTCCTTATATTGAGTGTACTGATCCTATTGATAGATTGGAAGACTCGTTGAATGAGATTATTCCTGATAGTCCTAATAAGGCATACGATATGTATAACGTTATTGCCGCTATTGTGGATAATGGCGAGTTCCTTGAGGTTCAAAAACAATATGCTACTAATATTATTATAGGTTTTGCTCGCTTCAACGGACAAAGTGTTGGTATTGTTGCTAATCAACCTTGCCGCTATGCTGGTGTTTTGGATTGCAACGCTTCTCGCAAGGGTGCAAGATTTGTTCGTTTCTGCGATGCTTTCAATATTCCTATTGTATCGTTGGTTGATGTTCCTGGTTTCTTGCCTGGTACAGGTCAAGAGTACAACGCTGTTATATTACATGGTGCTAAATTGCTATATGCTTACGGTGAGGCTACTGTTCCTAAAGTTACTGTTACTTTGCGTAAATCGTATGGTGGTTCGCACATTGTAATGAGTTGTAAACAACTTCGTGGCGATATTAACTACGCTTGGCCATCGGCTGAGATTGCAGTTATGGGTGGCGCTGGTGCTGTTGAGGTGCTTTATGCTAAAGAGGCTAAAACGGCTGAAGATCCTAAAGCATTTATGGCTGAAAAAGAGGCTGAATATACTAAATTGTTTGCCAACCCATACAATGCCGCTAAATATGGATATATTGATGATGTTATTGAACCTCGCAATACTCGCTTCCGTATTATTAGGGCATTACAACAATTACAAACTAAGAAACTTTCTAACCCTGCTAAAAAACACGGAAATATTCCTCTATAATTTTAATTGATTATGAATAACAGAATAAGAAAGTATATCTATATCTGTATGTCCGTGTTTTTGGGCATTACATCTATTTCGTGCAATAAAAGCGAAAAGAGTAATGCTTCAAAACTCGTAATCAACGAAGTATTAATCAAAAATGAAACAAATTTTCAGGATGATTACGGACAACATAGTGCATGGATAGAGATATTCAATAAATCGTATGGCAGCGAGAACCTTGCTGCTTGTTACATTAATGTAAAGAATGATCTGGGAGAGAAATCTTATTTTATTCCCAAAGGCGATGTTCTTACCATTGTAAAACCTCGTCAACACGCACTTTTTTGGGCTGATGGACAACCTAATCGAGGAACATTTCATTTAAATTGCATTTTAGATGAAAATAGCGACAATTATATAGAACTACTTGATTCAGGTAAAAAATTATTAGATTCGGTTACTGTTCCTGCTGGAAAAGTTGGTGTTGATTGTTCTTGGGCTCGTATTACTGATGGTGGTACAAAGTGGGAAATTAAAGGTGGAGATAGTGGTAAATACGTTACACCAAGTACAAATAACCAAACTTTGGATAGCAATCCAAAAAAGGATAAATTCTCGACTCTTGACAAATATGGTTATGGTATGGCTATATCGGCTATGACTGTTGTATTTTCAGGATTATTGATATTGTTCATTTTGTTCAAATTTATTGCTAAAACGTCAATATATTTGAGCAAACGCAATGCAATGAAAGCCAAAGGTGTTACATGCGAGAAAGAGGCTAAAGAGAAAAAACTTGGAGAGGCTCAAGGTGAGGTTATTGCTGCTATTTCAATGGCATTACACGAAATGCAAAATAGTGACCACGACTACGAAGAGACAGTTCTTACTATTACTCGTGTTAAACGCAGTTACTCGCCATGGAGTTCTAAGATTTATTCATTAAGAGAGACTCCTAATAGAAAATAATTTCGTTAACCTAAAATTAATTAAAAAATGAAAGAATATAAATATATTATTAATGGTAACCCATACAAGGTTTCTATTAGCGATATTAACGATAATATTGCTCACGTAGAGGTTAACGGAACCTCTTATAAAGTTGAATTGGAGAAGGCTCCTGTTATTGCTTCTGCAAAACCTGTTGTGGTAAAACAACAAGCTGTTGCTCCTACTAAACCTGCAACACAAACAACAGTAGTTAATAAACCTGTGGCTCCTGCTGGTAAGTCGGGGGTTAAATCACCACTCCCCGGTGTTATCCTTGACATTAAGGTTAATGTTGGTGATACTGTTAAAAAGGGACAAACAATTATCATTCTTGAGGCTATGAAAATGGAAAATAACATTAATGCCGATAAAGATGGTACTGTTACTGCTATTAGTGTAAATAAAGGAGACTCTGTTCTTGAAGGCAGTGTTCTCGTAACTATTGAATAGTATGGGAGAGTTTATTGATTTCTTAAGTGCGAACCTTGCCGACTTCTGGACATATACCGGTTTTGCTAATGCAACAACTGGTCATATAATAATGATTCTTATCGGTTTGGTTTTCATATACTTGGCAATTGCCAAAGAGTTTGAACCTATGTTGCTTATTCCCATAGGTTTTGGTATGCTTATTGGAAATATACCATTTAATATGGATGCTGGTCTTCAGGTGGGAATATATGAAGAGGGTTCAGTATTGAACATTTTATATGGCGGTGTTAAATCTGGTTGGTATCCTCCTTTGATTTTTTTGGGTATTGGAGCCATGACAGACTTTTCAGCGCTTATATCAAATCCTAAATTACTGCTAATTGGTGCCGCAGCTCAATTTGGTATATTTGGTGCCTATATAATTGCTTTGGCTATGGGATTTGATCCAATGCAGGCAGCTGCAATTGGTATTATTGGTGGTGCAGATGGTCCTACTGCTATATTCTTGTCATCTAAACTTGCTCCTAATTTGATGGGTGCGATTGCGGTTTCGGCATACTCATATATGGCTTTAGTTCCTGTTATTCAACCTCCTATTATGCGTTTGTTGACTAACAAAAATGAGCGTTTAATAAGAATGAAAGCTCCTCGTGCTGTATCACACACAGAGAAAGTTATATTCCCAATAGTAGGATTATTACTAACTTGTTTCCTTGTTCCTTCAGGTTTACCTCTGTTAGGAATGTTATTCTTTGGAAACTTATTGAAAGAGAGTGGTGTTACTCGCCGTTTGGCTGAGACAGCCCGCGGTCCGTTGATTGACACTATTACAATTTTATTAGGAGTTACTGTTGGAGCTTCAACTCAAGCATCGGAGTTCTTGACGTTAGATTCTGTTAAGATTTTTGCTCTTGGTGCATTATCATTTGTTATTGCAACAGCATCAGGAATCTTATTTGTTAAGTTCTTCAACCTATTCCTCAAGAAGGATAATAAAATTAATCCTCTTATTGGAAATTCCGGAGTATCAGCAGTTCCTGACTCAGCACGTATATCTCAAGCAGTTGGATTGGAATATGACCCAACTAACTACTTATTAATGCACGCAATGGGACCTAACGTTGCTGGTGTTATAGGTTCGGCAGTTGCAGCTGGTATATTGTTAGGATTCTTAATTTAAAAAATCATTAAACTAAATAGATCAAAAGAGATTGTGCCTTGTGTACAATCTCTTTTGTTTTATTATTAATTTTTGTGATAACATAAAGATACTACTACCCTAGTAAGAAATATTCAAGGAAACTGATGTTATTTAACACATTTGTTATTACTTTTGCAACTGAAAACAAGAAATTAAATTAACAAAAAAATTATGAGCGAAAATATAAACACTAATTTAAATACTGAAACTCCCAATATTTCTCCCAAAAAGAAAAAAGTGTATAAGGATGAGGTGCTTAGGTTTACTATTACAGGTGCATTGGTTACTTTTATTTTATATGCTGTTTACTTACCTCTATCCTATTTAATGCCAGACTATCCCGGTGTAGCGTATTCAGTGGGATTTGGTATTAGTTTTGTCACAAATTTTATTTTATCAAATTACTATACATTCCGCACTAAACCTACATTTGATAGAGGTATTTTATTCTGCGTAGTGCAATTCATAAATTATCTGTTACAGATATTGTGTTTCAAATTCTTTATTTGGATTGGTGTAAGCAATATTTGGGCACCCGTTCCCGTTTGGGCATTTATATTCCCTATTAACTTTTTAATGATGAGAGTTGCCCTAAAATCAAACTCTATTAGAGATTTGATGTACCGAATTATGAATATCGAGAAAAAGAAATAAGAGATTTTATATAGATAATTATATATATTATTTGTATTGGATAATCAAAATTTATTTTATAAATTTGCTACACATTAAACATTAATTTAAAAGAAATGGCAAACAAACGCGATTTAAAAAAAGAGATTAACTTTCTTGCAGAAGAACTTGTTACAAACTGCTTTTTAAGTGGAGCTTTTATCAGCGGTGATAAAGACGAGGAATTTAACGAGTTAATTGGTAGAATTTTGGATATGCAAGGTGAATTTATTTCGAGAGTAAGTCACCCAAATGGCACAAAAAATCCTAAATTGGTAAAGAGTTACTACAAAACTCTTATTGCTGAATTTGACAAAAATGTAGGAGAGATATTAATTGAATTAGATAATTTAAACCAAAAATAATTAAGGATGAAAAATTTATCATTTATTGCTCTATTTGTGGCAATTATACTTTGTAGTTGCTCAACAAAAAAAGCAGAGCAAACTTGCGAGACTACTGAGAATTATTCGATTTGTGGTAAATGGGAGTTGGTTAAAATTAACGACAGCAATATTACTACAAACGAGAATGAAGAACAACCATACGTTATTTTCAATATGAAAGACAGCACTATTGCTGCTTTTGATGGATGCAACAATATTGGTGGTTGGGTTGTTAAAGCCGACAGTGGTAATTTGGTTATGGTTGATATGAGTTCAACTCTACAATTCTGCCCTGAGCAAGGCGAGAGTGCAAAACTTGGTGCAATTCTTAACGTTGCAGACAAATACGAAATTAAAGATTGTGCAGAGCAAGGTAAATGTCTTATTATTACAAGTAGTAACGACTCAATATCTGCAATTTTTAAGGCAATAAAATAATAAGAGTTTTTGCCACGTAGTGTGGCATTAATATGGAGTTTCTGAATTTAAAAGAGATATCTGAAAAATACCGCTCAGAACTTAAAGAGGCTGCATTTCAAGTAATTGATAGCGGTTATTACATAAGAGGCCCAAAAACAGAAGAGTTTGAGAGCAATTTATGCGGATATTTAGGCTGTAATTACGCAGTTGGAACAGGAAACGGATTAGACGCTCTGAAACTTATTTTTAGAGCATATATAGAGTTAGGAAGTATGGGTATTGGCGATGAGGTTATCCTCCCTGCCAATACCTTTGTTGCTTCTATGATTTCGGTTATTGAAAGCGGACTAAAACCTGTTATTGCAGATATTAATGATAGAACTCTTAATATTGACATTACGGGTATTGAAAAACTTATTACTCCACGAACTAAAGCAATTATGCCTGTGCACCTTTATGGAAGGTGTTGTTGGAGTGAGGAGTTAATGAGTTTAGCACAGAAATACAATCTTAAGATTGTTGAAGACAATGCTCAGGCAATGGGTGCTAAAAGCACTATTAAAGGCACAGGAAGTAGTTATATGTGTGGAGCATTAGGTGATGCCGCTGCAACAAGTTTCTACCCGGTTAAGAATCTTGGTGCTTTAGGTGATGGTGGTGCTGTAACAACAAATGATGACAAATTGGCAGATGTTGTGAGAGCATTGGGCAATTATGGTTCAGAAGAGAAGTATGTTCATAAGTATGCCGGAGTAAATAGCAGATTGGATGAAATTCAGGCAGCTATGCTTAGCGTTAAACTTAAATATCTTGATATAGAGAACAGACGCCGAGCAGAGATTGCTGAGATATATGATAAAAATATTACAAACAAAAATATAATAAAACCTTTATTAGGCAACTATGGTGAGTGCGTATGGCATCAGTATGTTATTAGGACAGAACAACGGAACTATCTGATGCACAAATTAGAGGAGCAAGGAATCCCAACAATGATACACTACCCTACTCCTCTACATAAGCACGAAGCTTATAAAGAGTATAACACATTGCAATTACCTATTGCGGAGAAATGTGCAACAGAGATTTTAAGTTTGCCTATTAACCCCGCAATGAGCGACAACGAGGTAATGATGATAACAGAAGCAGTGAATATTAGCTGTAACTAACAACTGACATGGCAGAATCGTTAAGAGGGAAAACATTAAAAGGAATGATATGGAGCTTAGCAGAGAACTTTTCTTTGCAAGGTATTCAATTTATCATCGGAGTTCTGCTTGCTCGTGTTCTTACTCCTTCGGACTACGGTATGGTTGGAATGTTAGCCATATTCACTGCCGTTTCACAAACTCTTATCAATAGTGGATTTAGTACTGCTCTTGTTAGGAAAAACGATAGAACTCAAGCAGACCTTTCAACTACATTCTATTTTAATATAGTTGTCGGTTTTGTACTATATTTTGTTCTATTCTTTTCAGGTCCATTAATTGCAGACTTTTATAATACTCCACTCCTCTCAGATTTGATAAAAGTTACCGCAATATCTCTGATACTTAACTCATTATGCATTGTTCAACAAGCCCTCTTTACAATAAAGATGGACTTTAAAACTCAAGCCAAAATATCCGTTATAGGAGCATTGGTTACTGGTGTTGTAGGAGTTACAATGGCATATACAGGGTTTGGCGTATGGTCTATTGTATGGCCCGGAGTATTTGGCGGAGCAGTAAGATGTATCTTGCTATGGGTATGGGGAAAATGGAGACCTACATGGGAATATTCTTGGAAATCGTTTAAAGAGTTATTTGGTTTTGGTTCAAAGCTATTGATAGCAGGTATAATTGCATCAATATATGATAATCTATACTCTATTGTTATTGCTAAAAAATTCTCTGCTTCATCTTTAGGTTATTACACAAGAGCAGAAGGATATTCTAGTTTACCTGCGACAACAATATCCCTCACGTTACATAGAGTAACATTCCCATTGCTGTGCCAAATACAAGATAACAATAGCAGATTACAAGCTACATACCGACAATTAATTGCCTTATCTGCTTTTATAGTTTTTCCTATAATGATTTGGGTTGCAACTTTAGCAAAACCATTAATAACAATCATAATTACAAACAAGTGGATAGAGTGCGTACCTTATTTACAAATTTTATGTATCGCAAAAATGCTTTATCCAATACATATTTTAAATAATAATCTACTACAAGTTAAAGGTCGTTCCGATTTATTTCTTAAAATAGATATTGCAAAAAAAATTGTTGGAGTTATAGTTTTAATAATTACTGCAAGATATGGAATAATATGGATGTGTATAGGAATTTTAATTTCATATATATTATTCCTATTTATAAATACATACTATACGGGGAAACTTATAAATATAGGATTAAAACAACAATTAAAAGATATTTTACCATCATATATACTTTCTATAAGCATGGGTGGGATAATCTGGGGAATTACAAAATCAATAGATTCATATACAATACAAATTATTGTTGGATCAATAATTGGATTATTATATTATATATCAACAGCATACATATTTAAACTCAAGGAATTATTATATTTGCAAACATATGTAATAAATAATATCAAGGGCAAACTATGAAATTAAATAAAGTCAATAACATATCAATATTAAAAAATTGTTTTGGATGCGGAGTTTGTTCTTCAGCATGCCCTCATGATATAATTAAAATTATTGAAAATAAAAAAGGATTTTATTCTCCTTTGATTATTGACAATAATAAATGTGTAAATTGTGGAATATGCTTGTCTGTTTGTTCTTTTTACAGCGATATTAAATGCAATAATTCAAATTACGAATCTTATGCTTCATGGAGCAATAATTCAGAAATTAGGTATAATGCCTCATCAGGAGGAATTGCTTATGAATTAGCATTAAGTGCTATAAAAAACGGATATAAATTTTGTGGAGTAAAATATAATATTAATTCACACAGGGCCGAGCATTATATATGTTCAACAGAAGAAGAACTAAAACTCTCATTAGGATCTAAATATATTCCAAGTTACACAGAAGAAGCTTTTAAACATATTAATTTTAATGATAAATACATTGTATTTGGCACACCTTGTCAAATTGCATCATTAAGATTAATGATACAAAAAAAGAAAAAAGAAGATAATTTTATTTTGGTCGATTTCTTTTGTCATGGAGTCCCTTCATTAAAAATGTGGGATAAATATATCTCAGAAACTGGCATTAAAGATAATAAAGAGATTGTTAATATAAAATGGCGTGACAAGAAGACTGGATGGCATGATTCATGGAGAATTGTAGCAGTAGATAAAAACAACAAAGAAATATATCGTTCAAAAAATGTAAACGAAGATTTATTTTATAAATACTTCTTAGGGCATTATGCATTATCCAATTGCTGTATTGAATCGTGTAAGTTCAAACAAAACAATTCAATGGCAGATATACGCATCGGAGACTTATGGGGCGATGAATATAAAAATGAAGAAAAAGGTGTAAGTGGTTTAATTTGCTATACTGAAAATGGGGGAGAACTTATATCATCTCTAAAGAACACATCATTAATAATACATAGTAATGAGACCGTTACTCAGGGACAAATGAAAAATAATGCAAAAAAGCCAAGAGGATATAAATTTGTTAATTTTTTACTAAAAATAAAACCATTAAAACTTAGCAATATACTTACAATAAAAGAGTATATAATTCTCAGTATTGACTTACCCAAAATTATTATTAATAAACTAAAAAGGATACTACTATGAAAGTTGGAATACTAACGATGCACAGAGTGATTCATTTTGGGTCTGTACTACAAGCGTATGCTTTGCAACAAACTTTATTTAAAATTGGTATAAATAACGAAATAATAGATTATGTATATCCAAACTACAAACATAAAAATATTCCACTATTAAAACAAATTATAAGTAGAATCAAAATATTTATTTATAAATGTATAAAAGGGAATAAAAATACAGAGTTAAATAAAATTGAATATTTCATATACAATAAATTAATTCGTAGTAAAAGGAAATATGCATCTCCGCTAATGCTAAAATATTTTTGTCCAAAATTTGACATTTATCTAACTGGTAGTGATCAAGTATGGAATACTGACTATTTAAAGGGAGATACATCTTTTTTCTTTTCATTCATTAAAAATAAAAAGGCAAAGAAAATTTCATATGCTTCAAGTTTTGGTAAATTTACTTTTACTGGGATTGAAGCTAAAAAATGGCTGGTAAATTTAGATTCATACAATGCAATCTCTGTGAGAGAAACAAAGGCTGCACAAATAATAAAAGATATTATAAATATTGAGCCAGAAATCGTATTGGATCCTACTCTACTTTTAGACAAAAATGATTGGATTGAGTTTGCAAAAAATTGTATAAATTTAGAAGAAGATAAATATATATTAGTATATGTTTTAACATATGCATGGGATCCATTCCCATATGCCGAAAATTTAATAAAACACTACGAATCTGAATTAGGATATAAAATAAAAGTATTAGAACCCCAAAGTTTGTTTGAAAAGAATCCAAATTGGGAATACATAAACAATATTAGTCCTGAGGAATTTATTTCATTATTCACTAAAGCAAGTTTAGTGATTACAACATCATTTCATGGAACAGCTTTCTCCATTAATCTAGAAACACCATTTTATTCTATTATAAATGATACGAATAAAGATAATGATGATAGGATTAAATCTCTATTAGATATAGTCGGGCTTAACGAAAGAGGAATAATAAATAACTCAAATTTTCCCAATTTCACTAAACCAGATTTTAAAGATGCCACATATAAATTAAAAAAAGAACGAGAAAAATCTATATCATTTTTAAAAACTAACTGTTTAATATAAATATGGAGATAACAAATAAATTAATTAGACATATTAAAGCAATTAGAAACATAATCAAAAACGAAGCAAATAAAATTGCTATTAAAGAGAATCCTTCAATATGGATTAAAAATCTTCAAAGACAAGGTGTTGATATTGCAGACGATGTTATTCCTTTTGGAACAAACAATATATCAATTGATCTTACCAGACCTTCTTTAATACATATAGGATCAAAAACATTTCTTCATAACGGGTTTAAAGTTTTAACTCACGATTATTGTACATATACATTCATAAATAAATATAAAGAATTTATTCCATCTTCAGGCAAAGTATTTATAGGAGAAAATGTTTGGTTTGGAGAAAATGTTACAGTATTAAAAGGATCTCACATAGGCAATAATTGCATTATAGGAATAAATAGTGTAGTTATGGGTAAAATCCCTGATAACTCGGTTGCCGCAGGTTGCCCTGCAAAAGTAATATGCTCTTTAGATGAATATTTCGCAAAACGTGTGTGCGTTTGTGTTGAAGAGGCTTTTGAATACGCAAGAAGCATTAAAGAACGCTATAATAGGATGCCTATTCCATCTGATTTCTGGGAAGAATTTCCTTTATTTGTTTCAGGAAATGAAGTTGACAAATATCCTGAAATACCAATAAAAAGGCAATTAGGTAAAGCATACGATGAATGGGTTAAAAATCACAAAGCACAATTTAAGTCATTTGAAGAATTTTTAAAAGCAGCCGAATTATAAATATGATTAATCTATTATTAAATATTCACATATTTTTTTATAAAAGAAGTTCTAAAAAGGAGATTATAGAAATTGATGTAGACCATTGGAAAGAAATTCTTCAATGGGAAGGCTCGTATTCTGAAATTATAAAGAAATTATTGTTATACAAACCTGAATTCAGAAACTTATTCTATTATAGGTTGGGTGGGATTAGAATATTCTCAGCAGTAATGCATAAGATTGCTCCTCCATTACCAACTCTATATATTTGGACTGAAGATATCGGTCCGGGGTTGTTTATACAGCATGGCTTTGCGACTGTTATTGCAGCAAAAAAAATTGGAAAACATTGTTTTGTTAACCAACAAGTAACCATAGGATATAATGGAATCAACGCTCCAATTATTGGAGATAATGTTCTTATTACTTGCGGAGCAAAAGTTATAGGGAAAGTTAAAGTCGGGAATAATGTTAAAGTAGGAGCAAATGCAGTTGTTATAAAAGATGTCCCTGATAATGTTACTGTTGTTGGAGTTCCTGCATATATAGTAAAACGCGGAGATAAAAGGGTTTACGAAAATTTATAATTAAGAATGAAGTTAAATATTATAATACCAGTTTATAATATAGAAATTGTTTTTATTTTACTATAACTACTGTTATTCTAGTATTTAAATACCATTAAAGCAAAAGAAAAAGGTTTTTTTCAAAAAAATTTTTATTTATAGTGAACAATTTTCATATTTATTTGTTTTTATAGTAAACATTTAAAATTTTTATAAAATGGAAGTGGCTCACAGTTTGTTTGTAAAGAAATTATTGGAAATACAAGACAGCCTATACAATTTTGCATTAAATCTTACTCAGGACGGATATTTAGCCTTGCATCTTTTGCAAGACACATTTTTAGAAACACTTATATACAAAGATAAATATAAGGAGAATACCAATATCAAAGATTGGGCGTGCGATATTATGCAGAACACTTTTACTAACGAATATCTATGTGATAAGTGTTTCAAAACTTTTTCTAATAACTCCAATGCTCTGAATTTGTTAAACATCCCAGATTTGTTGACATCCGATAATCCCAATGATTATTTCTCAATAAAAGAGATTAGTAATGCTATTGCTTTATTTCCTAAGGATTATAGAATCCCCTTCTCGTTGTATGTGGCAGGTTATAATTATAAGGATATTGCTAATAATTTGAATATTCCTTTGGGTACGGTAAAGAGTAGAATATTTTTTATAAGTCGTAAATTTAAAATATTTCGTAAAGATTATTTATAGAGGGTATAGACACCTTATTTACTTAAAAATCAAGAATTAAGTATTTTTTTGTCATAAAAATCAGATATTAAATATTTTTTATATATTTTTGTTCATAAATGGATAAAGATAAGATTTTATTGTAATGAGTGTTGGTGAAGATTTGTTTGTTAAGAGGTTATTGGAGATGCATGACAGACTCTTCAATTTTGCCTTTAAGTTTACATCCGATAGGGATTGTGCGTTAGATCTGTTGCAAGATACAATTTTAAAGGCTCTTTATAACAGAGGTAGGTTTATTGAGAATACAAATCTTGAGGGATGGGCTTTTACTATTATGAAAAATATTTTTATTAATGATTATCTAAAAGTTAAGCGTTTTAGATCATTAGTTGATTCTACAAACGATTTTATCTCGTTAAATCTTTTAAATTCTTCGGATGGTTATAATCCAGACTATACTTATACTGTAAAAGAGATTAAAAATGTAATTGCTTCTTTTCCCGAAGAGTATCAAATTCCTTTTGAAATGTATGTGGAAGGTTATAAATATAAGGATATTGCCAATGATTTGAATATTCCTATAGGTACGGTAAAGAGCAGAATTTTTCACATAAGACAAAATTTGAAAATTCGGTTTAAGGATTATTTATAGCAAGGTTAAATAAATTGTATGCCTCAAAAGTATATAAAGATTTTTCGGCTAAAAAAATCTTTAGTTTTTGAGGCATTCGGTTATTTAAGTAATAATTATAAACATAAAGAACAAATGTATTATGAATAACGCTCCTAAAATCAGCATAATAGTTCCTATATATAATGTAGAAGAATACATCACAGAATGTATTGATAGCATTTTATCCCAAACTTATAAAAATTGGGAATTAATTCTTGTAGATGATGGTAGTACCGATAACAGCGGAAATATTTGTGATGAATATGCTATAATAGACAAAAGAATTAAGGTTATTCATAAAGAGAATGGAGGGTTAAGTTCTGCAAGAAATGCTGGCATAGACGTTGCAAAAGGGGAATATATAACATTTATAGATAGTGATGATGTATTACTAAAAAATGATATATACGACAAAATAATAACGATTTTCAATAATGATAATTCTATTGATATAGTTCAGTACGATGTTATTCATAAATGGAAATCTACTGAAGAATACCAACGAGAATATCCTTTTAAAACATATTGTAACAAACAAGATATATTGGAAGGATATTTAACAGAAAATATACATGTTAGTTGTTGTGATAAGGTTTTTAAAACAGAAATATTTAAAAATATACGTTTCCCTTTAGGGCAAATTAGCGAGGATATTGCCATAATACCACAAATTGTGGAAAATACTAATAAATTGCAAGTTTCGGAAATTGGATATTATGGTTATAGGTATAGAGAAGGCTCTATATCAAATTCTGCTATACCATATAAAAAGATTTGTTCTATTCTTGATAGTTATTACAAATATTTATCATATACATATAATTATAAAGATTTAAGATCTTTAGTTATCAAAAATTATATTTGTACGATGTGGAATTATTCCGCAATGATTAGAAGATATTACACTAATGATATTTGTCAATTTTATAATAATAATTTTTTTATTAGAATAACATTTAAAGAATGGTATAAATGCACTAAGAATATTCCTTTTATTCTAAAATTTAAAACATTTATAGGCTGTGTCTTGGGTCCTAAATACATTTTTAAATTCCAAACTATCTTTACAAGAGACAATTAATATAGTAATATAGTTATTTCCGTTATAATAAAATTATTTAATATCAGTAACATAATAGAAATGAATAAAAATATAGATTTTAGAAAAATAAAACTAATAATTTGGGATCTAGATGAAACATTATGGGAAGGTACTCTTTCTGAAGGAGAAGTACATATTTCATCACAAAATATAAACCTTATTAAGTTACTAACAGATTGTGGAATTATTAATTCAATTTGTTCAAAAAACGATATCGAACCAGTAGAATCAAAACTTAAAGAATTTGGGATTGATAGTTATTTTGTTTTTAAGTCAATTGATTGGAATCCAAAAGGACAAAGAGTATACGATATAGTTTCTTCAATGTCATTAAGGTTTCCTAACGTTCTATTTATAGATGACAATATTCAAAACTTGAAAGAAGTTGAACACTATTGTGATGGAATAATGTGTCATGAGCCATCAATTATAAACGATTTATTTAATTATTATAACAAAGTAGAAAAAAATGACTTAACCCATAAACGACTAAATCAATATAAAACACTTGAAGCGAAGCATAACGAATCCTTATCTTTTCCAGATAATGAATCTTTTTTAAGAAGTTGTAACATATCTGTGCAAATTAAGAAAGATTGTATAAATAATTTAGACAGAATACATGAATTAGTTCTCAGGACAAATCAACTTAATTTTACAAAGATTAGAGTATCTAAAGATGAACTATTAGAATCAATTGAAAATTGTGATGATTGTGGATACGTTACTGTTAAAGACAAGTTCGGAGATTATGGAATTGTAGGTTTCTACCTAATAAAAGAACAGAGATTTGAACATTTTTTATTTTCTTGTCGCACTATAGGACAAGGTATTGAAAACTATATTTACAATAAATTAGGAAATTTACCTATTGACATAATTCAACCTGTAATAGGCAAATTAGACAACAATATTCCTGATTGGATATTTGAGGATAATAATAATGAGAATACTAACAAGTCAACAATAAAATCGGACAACAAATATCTGATTAATATTTTAATAAAAGGTCCATGCGATATGAGTAATATGGCAACATATCTCAAAATCGGTGCTAATATTGATACAGAGTTTACATTTCTTGATGATAAAGGCAGAAGTATAGAAACTCATAATCACCCTATTCACATATTAACCTACAAAACATTAGATAAAGACCGTTTAAATAGGATTTTTAAAGAATGTTCTTTTTTATCAGAGAATAACTTTAATACAAATATATTTTCAGACAAGTACGATTTTATAATCTTATCAACTTTAATAAATGGAAATATTGGTATATACAAGAGAAAATTAACTGGAGAAAAAATAGCCTTTGGACATTATGATTATCCATTAACAGATAAAAATTTTCATAAGAAATATATTATGGGAGAAGTCCCTTGTTATGGTTTTAAACTAACCCAAGAAGATATTGATAATTTTTGTAGAAACTATGAATATTGTGGAAGGATAACCCCCGATGAATATATTCAATTTCTCGATTTCCTTAGCAAACAACTAAATAAGAAAACAATATGCTTATTATTAGGATCTGAAATAAAATATGATAAAGAAACAGAATCATCATATATGGATAGGCATATTTACCACAAAGAACTAAATTCAAAAATAAAAGAATACGCCTTAACTAACCCTCATATAAAATATATAGAAGTTACAAAACATATAAAATCACAAAATGATTTTACTAATAATATAAACCATTATACACCCAGAGTGTACTATAATATTACTACTGATATAATTTCTATAATTAAAGAGGAGTTTAATTATATTAAAACAGCAAATGCAAATAAATTAATTCTGTTTATAAAGAACATTCAATTAATCTTAATAAAATATATTTCGGTAGATAGCAAATTTTATAAATTAGTTAGAAATGCTATAATTAAATTAATAAAATAATATAGAGAATATTAGTTATAGTAATGAACATTCTTATATACTTTGGCAATCAACTCAATCCTCAATGCGGAGGGACAGAGAGAGTGGCATGTATAATTGCAGAATATTTGCAACGACAAGGCCATAACCTTTTTTATATGGCCTGTACTCCAACATTAAAAGAGGGAAGTATTGAAACTGTATTTTTACCAAGCAAATCTGAAACTACAACAAAGGAGAATGTTTCATTTGTGAATGGATTTATAAGAAATAATAAAGTTGATATTATTATAAACGAAGGAGGTAATACAGATTCAATATATTTATTCTCTCATAAAAACATTGATAAAAGAGTAAAAATAATCACACATTTACATTTTGATGTTTGTGGAGATATTAAAAATTTTTACAAAAGCCTATACATACCAATAAAAAATGCTCCTTTTAAAACAACAACAATTAATATATTTAAATGGATAAAAGCACCATATAATAAATACTATGCTCTTAGAAATAAAAAGGCAAGATATAAATATATGTTAGATAACACAGATAAGGTTGTATTGTTATCTAAATATCATATTATAGATTATAAGAGACTTGTAAAGAATGGGGATTTTTCAAAATTAATATCTATTACTAATCCTATCACATTTCAAAATATTAAAAATATTGACTCATTAAAGCAAAACGAAATTATATTTGTTGGTAGATTAGACTATGCTTCCAAACGAGTTGATAGGATATTAAAAGTTTGGAAAGTTATTCAACAAAAGAATAGAGATTGGCATATAACGATTGTTGGAGATGGCACAGACAAAGAGAGATTAGAAGTTATTTCAAAGAGTCTAAATTTAGAACGAATTACTTTTGCTGGACATACAGACCCAGAACAATATTATCAAAGAGCAAAAATATTATTAATGACATCTAACTTTGAAGGTACTCCTATGGTTATACCAGAAGCAATGGCATACGGAGTTACTCCTATTGTTATGAATAGTTTTGTAGGAGTGAATGAACTTATACAAAATGGATATAATGGCATACTAACAAAACCATTTTGTGTTACAGATATGGCTAATGCTGTCCAAAGGCTTATTGACAATCCAAATAAATTAGAAACTATTGGTAAGAGAGGGAAAATAACTATCCATAATATGGATAATAACTCATTATTAAAAGAGTGGAATAAAATTATTAATTAATGAAAAAAAATATAACTTCAATATTGATATATAATAGCAATGAACCTCTGCCTAAACAGGGTGGAATGGAGCTTGTTACAAATTCTCTTGCAAATGGGCTAAAAGAAAGAGGTTTTAATGTAATATTACTATGCAAAAATAAAAATCGATTAGGAGATGTATATACTCCTCCAGTTCCTTTATATTTTATACCTGATAATAATCCTCAAGAATATATAAAACAGATTATTTCAAATAATAATATAACTCATATTATTGATCAAGGGGAGGGCGAAATAATTGGCAGGTTTGGTTTTTTTAGGAAAAGAGATATTTTTTTTAAAGATATAGTTATGATAGCTGTTCAACATAGTTCTGCTATGTCAATTATCAACAACTACAGAATCATAATGAAAAAATCATATAACAATAAGTGCTTTAATTATATATACAATAATATAATTCTTTTATTTAGGAAGATTCATAGTACAAACATTATTAAATCAAGATATAAAGAATTAAATTCTAACTATGATAAAATAGTAACTCTATCTCCGTCATTTATTGATGATTTTATAAAATTTACGTCCAAAGCGAACAAAGATAAATTAATCGCCATTCCAAATATGAATAGATATGAGCGTGTAAATATTCCGTCAAAAGATAATAGAGTATTATTTGTTGGTAGATTATATTCAGAAGTTAAAGGGTGTGATAAATTACTTAGAATATGGAAAGAGGCAACAAAAGATATAAAAGATTGGCATTTAGATATTGTCGGAGATGGTCGTGACAAACAAAATCTTATAGAATTAGCTAAAGAATTAGATATTAAGAATTGTTCTTTTCATGGTCATTGTGATCCTCAACCTTTCTATGAAAAGGCCCAAATATTTTGTATGACTTCAATATATGAAGGATTTGGCATGGTGCTTACGGAAGCAATGCAACACGGAGTTGTACCTATGGCTTTTAATAGTTATAGCAGTGTACATGATATAATAACAGATAATAAGGATGGTTATATTATTCCTGCATTTAATGAAAAAGTGTATGCAAAAAGTTTAAGAGAATTAATTAATAATAAAAATATAAGAACTAAATTTGCAAAAGAAGCAAAAATATCTTCAGAAAAATTTTCAAAAGAAAATATTCTTAATCAATGGACAGATTTAATTATCAGTACATTCAAATAATAATAATAATTTTATGAAAGTTGGTTTTATTGCATGGGAAAGATTTAGTTATGGCGGTGTATCAAGAATAATTTCATCTCTAGTAAATGAATTATCAAAAGATATAGACATTGAAATTTTATGTCTTAAAAGTGAGAAATCATTTGAAAATGTATATAATATTGATACTAACAAAATTAAATTTTCATTTACTGAATTAACAACTATTCAAAAAATTCGTAGAGAAATTGCAAATAAATTATTAGAAAAAATTAATATAACTTCAAACAACTTTCTTTTAAAAAATTTTCCTTATATTAAATATGCCAATTCATACTTAAAAAAAATAGTTAAATGGATTAATTCTAACCATTTTGATATTGTCGTTTTTGCATCTGGCTTTGAAGATTGTATTCAGTTAGCAGCCATAAAAGATTCTATAAAAAAAGATATAAAACTTATTGCTTGGTCTCATGCAAGTTTTAAGGATTATTTTAGATCTGACTATAAAATACGAAGTAATAATCAGCAAAAATTATGGCAATATTATTATAAAAATTTTGACTCCATTATCGTTTTGTCAGATGCTGACGTATTTGAATGTAAGAAATATTTAGGATTAAATGCTATAAGAATATATAATGCTAACAGTTTTAGTCCCAACACTAGAACTAAATTAAATAATAAAAGTTTTGTTTATGTAGGTTCTTTATCAGAGACCAAAGGAACTGACATTCTGATTGATGCTTTCGTTAAGTTTGCAGAAAAAAATAATGATTGGAATTTAAATATTTATGGAGAAGGTAAAATAAGAGAATATATTGAAGCTCAGATAAACAAGCACAATCTTAATTCAAGAGTAAAATTACATAATTATACGACAGATGTTGAGTCTGTTTATTTAAATAACGACATATTTATACTACCCTCAAGATTTGAAGGTTTTGGTATTGTACAAATAGAAGCTATTAGTTATGGATTACCTATTATTGCATCAGAACTTGCAATAACAAAAGAGCTTATATCAAAATACAATTATGGTAAGATATTCAAATATGGAGATCCCGATTCTTTGTCGGAAATAATGTTGTGGATGATAAATCAAAACTTGATAACATATTCAGTAAATGGACATAAAGCTGCGAAAGATTTTGAGATTTCTAATATATCCAAAGAGTGGCTATTAATGTTAAATAATACAAGAAAAATAAATTATGAACAAAATAGTTAGATGGTTAATTCCTCAAACATATAAAAACGACTATCAATTTTATCGGCAATGGATAACTTCATCATGGATAAAAAATAATGGTAAAGTAAAAAAAGGCATAGAAATTCCGTTAAAATTGAGGTATATATTAGGAAAAATAAAATTTATAGATTATATTATTCCCAATAAATTAAGAAAGGACAAGGCTCTTATAGTATGTTGTGGAGCTCACCCAAATTATACTGCATGGCCATACATGTATAATCATGAAATAATTCCAATAATATGGGATTGTTGGCCAAAATATCATAGAGAATTGTTAAACTCTATAAAAAGGAACAAAATTCAAACAATATTTTGTACATCTTCACAAACTAGAGACTTAATAAAAAAGGACCTTCCGTATGTTAATTCATTTTGGATACCAGAAGGAATTGATATAAAAGCATACAAAATGGGATCTAATTTAAAGGATAGAAAAATAGATATACTTGAATTAGGAAGAAAATTAGAATGGGTACACAATGGCATAAAAGAATTTAATAAAGATTCTAAATACAATCATCTTTATTCTCAAAGCAATAAACTTCTTTTTAAGGATTTTGAAGAACTTACAGATGGTCTTGCAAATGCAAAAATAACAATCTGTTATCCAAGATGTGATACTCATCCTGAAATTGCCGGGAACATTGAAACATTAACTCAAAGATATTGGGAATGTATGCTTTCAGGAACTTTAATTGTAGGAAGAGCACCAAAAGAATTAATTGATTTCTGTGGATATAACCCAGTTGTTGAATTAAGTTCGAACAAATTCGAAATAGAGCTTGAGAATATTTTAAACAATATTGAAAATTACCAATCTCTTTGCAATACAAATAGAGACTTTGCAATAAACAATGCATCGTGGGATTTAAGAATTAAATATATTAAAGATGTATTAATAAAATTGGGATACTCGGTATAGAGTAATAAATTAATAGATTATGTTATTAGTAAAAACTAATATTATTAAAAATATAAATACATGTACTATTATTGCATTAATTACTGCACTTGCTGTAGTTAATCAAGCAGTATCATTGAAAACATTTGATTTAGGAGTATTATATTACGGAATTTTAATATTTACTCTTTTAACCACATTCTTTCAATCAACAATAAAGAGAATAAGTATGACAATGACTATTCTCTATATTGCATGTATATTAAGTATATTATTAAATGACATCAATGCTGTTTATAGACCTTGGGAAAGGTTTATATTATTCGTAATTGTAACTTTTATAGCCTCCCCCTTTATACAATCCGATTTTTATGATAAGTTTCGAGTTATACTCTATAAATATATTCATATTCTTCTAACTATTGTAATTATTATATCAATACCTTATATTATTACAGGAGAAAAAGGACTTGCAGGTTTTGGAGGGTTTACTAATCACTCAATGCTATTGGCTCCTATATCTGCCGTTACTTTAGTAACTCTACTATATCAATTATATTTAGGTAAGTATAATAAGATCATTGTTATATCTCTTATTGTAATAACTTTTATTGCTCTTCTTTTGGCTGCATCAAGAGTTTCCCTTGCCGGTGCTATAGTTGCAATAATATATTTCTTTTATAGATTATATAGTAATAATAAACGTAAATTTGGAATAATAGCAATAACTATAATAGCACTAATGACTGTTACATATCCCTTATGGGGTGGTTATATGGAAGGTATAGAAAAGAAAAATGAAGCTCAATTAACAGAAACAGGTGAGATTAATTATACTGGAAGTAGGGACATGTTATGGAGTCAACGTATAAGAGAGTTTAAAAGCAGTCCTCTTGTGGGTGTGGGTTTTGGCTATGCCAAATATGTTACTAATGTAAATGAACGTACCGGTAGAATTACATTTCAAAAAACTGAAACAGGAACAGTAGAACCAGGGTCATCATGGTTAGGAGCATTATCAATGACAGGGTTATTAGGATTTACTGCATTATTAGTTCTATGGTTTAAATCACTAAAAAATAGTTGGAAAGTTGAAAAAAGAGACAAACTATTTGGAGTATATATTGGTTCAACCCTAATTTTTTGGGCAGTACATATGATTGCTGAAGGACAGATTTTTGCAGCAGGAAGTTTCCTATTTTTTATGGTATGGATAACTTTTGGTGCTGCATATAGCGCTTATAATATTGTTTATAAAAGATAATCTTTTATAATTAGGAATTAGGAGTGAGTTGTTTAAATTAGTCCTATTAGTCTAATTAGTCAAATTGGACAAATTATAATTAGTTATGACAAAAAAGTTTTTAAAACAAAAAGGTAACTATCGTAAATTAATTGCATATCAAAAGGCTGAGTGCATTTATGATATTACATACTATTTTGTACATAAATTTCTTGAAAAAGGAGATAGGACTATTGACCAAATGATTCAGGCTGCTAGAAGTGGAAAACAAAACATTGCAGAAGGGTCCTCTGCATCTACAACTTCAAGCGAAACTGAAATTAAATTAATTAATGTTGCTAAAGCAAGTTTACAGGAACTTTTAATTGACTATGAAGATTATTTAAGAGTTAGAGATCTTGAACAATGGGATTATAATTGCGACAAAGCTACTCAAACTCGTAAAATATGCTCAAAACATAATGAATCTGAATTTTACAGAAATGCTATTTTAACAAGAAACGATGAAACAATAGCAAATATAGCTATTACTCTAATTCACCAAGAAGATGTTTTCTTGAGAAAATTACTTGATTCTTTACAAGAGTCTTTTGTTGAAGATGGAGGAATAAGGGAACAAATGAGTAAAGCAAGAATAGAACATCGCAAAAATAATAAAGAATAATATCATTAGATCAATTAGTCTAATTAGTCCTATTAGACCAATTGATAAGACTTAACTAAACTCATAGAAAATGAAAAAAAATTACGACATAGTATATTTAACTAATACACCTTCGTTTTACAAAATAAATTTGTGCAATGAGGTTGCAAAACAAAAATCATTGCTATTGGTATTTTATGGTTATGGCGAAGAGGCGGTAAACACCTTATTGAAGGACAATAAAGCATATAACTTTGATTATACTTTTTTATGGGAAGGTAATTCCGCTAAACGCAATAAGTTTTCTTGTTTTATAAAGTTAGTAAAACTTCTTAAAAAAATTTCATATAGCAAATTACTATTCTCTGGTTGGTTTGTTCCTGAATATTCAGTTTATGCCTTTTTATCGCCTAAAAGAAAAAATTGCATGATGTGCGAAAGCACAATTTATGAATCAAATATTTCGGGGCTAAGAGGTTTTATTAAACGTGCTATTATAAATAGGTGTTCTACTGCCCTACCCTCAGGAGTTGCGCATAAAGCTATTTTTGATGCTATTGGTTTTGAAGGTGATATTCATATTACAGGTGGGGTTGGCATTTTTCATAAAGCTGAAAGGGTTATTGATAAAGATAAAATATCAATAGAAAAGAAATACCTTTATGTTGGTAGATTGATTGAATGTAAAAACTTGCGATTCTTAATTGAACGCTTTAACAAGAACGGCAAACCTCTTACTATTATTGGCAAGGGAGAACTTGAACAAGAGTTAAAAGTCTTAGCAAAAGAGAATATTACTTTTAGAGGTTTTATTGAGAACGACAAACTACCAGAAGTATACAAAGAACACGATGTTTTTATTTTGCCATCAAGAAGCGAAACTTGGGGTTTGGTTGTTGAAGAGGCTATTTATTGGGGATTACCTGTTGTTATAAGCGACAGAGTTGGTTGCGGTAATGAAATGGTAATATCGCCCCAAACCGGTATTACTTTTGAGTTGGATAATATTGATTCTTTCAACTCTGCAATTAATAATATTGAGCAGAATTATAAACAATACCGAGATAATGCTATTGCTTTTGATTTTGAGGAGAGAGATAAAAAACAAATTGATTGTTTCACGAATTTGTGAAACACAAATAGAATAATTATTAAAGAAAAAAATAATTTCTAATTACTAATTGTTGCGAAGCAACGTACTAATTCCTAATTAAACGAAGTGAAAGTACTACATACAATATCAGGATTAAGTAAGAGTAGCGGAGGACCATCTTCGTGTACTTATAATCTGCTTAAAGGGCTGAATAATGCAGGGGTAGAAGCCGATGTGCTAACTATTAATAGTGGTGATGTTATTGGTGATGATAACTTTATTATTGCTGTTGATAATGATGCTCAAAACCCATTTGTTTATAGTAAAAATTTTAGGGATAAACTTCGCACAGGCAAACAATATGATATTTACCATGCCAATGGTTTATGGACATATCCTTCGCATGCTACTGCGGAATGGGCAATGAAAAACAACAAGCCTTTTGTTATTGCTCCTCATGGTATGCTATACCCTGCCGGATTGGATTCTAAACCATGGAAAAAGAGATTGGCTCTTGCTCTTTTTCAACGCAGAGATTTGAATAATGCCACTCTTATTCAGGCTACATGCAGTAAAGAGGCAGAATATATTGAGGCTCTTGGTTTTAAAACTCCAATTGAGATTATTCCAAACTGCTTGGATATAAAACTAACTCCTATCAGAGAGAAAGAGAACTCTGTTAAACGTTTTGGTTTTGTGGGTAGAATTAACCCTATAAAAAATATTCACCTTCTTTTAGAGGCATGGGCAAAACTTGGCTGTAAAACTGATAACTGCCAACTTATTATCGCTGGAGATGGTGATGTTATATACAAAAAACAACTTACTGACTTTGTTGCAGACAAAGAGTTGAACAATGTTGTTTTTTGTGGTTTTTTAAGTGGTAATGAACTCACAGAAATGGTTAGTAGTTTTGATTATCAACTATTAGTAAGTAAATCGGAGAACTTTGGAATGGTTATTCCTGAGGCTCTTATTTGTGGTGTACCCTGTATTGCTACTCAAGGCACTCCTTGGGAAGAACTTAATACCCATAACTGTGGTTGGTGGATTAATGATGGCGTTGACAATATTGCATCTGCTATTGAAAATGCTATTTCAACTTCTGAAACTGATCGTAAAGCGATGGGATTACGTGGCAGACAACTTGTTATTGATAACTACTCGGTATCCGCTGTTACTAAAAAGATTATAAAAATCTATGAAAAGATTTTATAATCTTTTTAGAATTAGAAATTATAGGAAAGATAATAATATAATACCAAGTTTTATGCTATTAGACCAATTAGTCAAATTGGACAAATTAGAAGCACAACTAACAACTTTATTGGTGTGAAAATACTTGAGACCATAACTGATTTGAATTTGTCGAGTGGAGGGGCTGTTACCTCTACTCTGAATAGTTATGGTCTTTTGAGAGATAGGGGTATTGATATTGATATGGTTACTCTTCTGCCCTACTCTGATGATGATTCATATCTGGGAGATAGTTATGATGGTATTAATGCTTTGCCTTTTGATGGTAAAACTCAATTTGTTTATAGCAAGAATTTGAAAAGGTTTTTGGAGAAAAATAGAGGTTATGATATTTATCACGCCAATGGTATTTGGACTTACCCTACTTATAAAACCATACAAGTTGCAAGAAAAGAGGATAAACCATGTATTGTTACCATTCATGGTATGCTCAATAAGGATGCTCTTAAAATGACATCTTTTAAGAAACAAATTTTTCTTAAACTTTTTCAGAAACGACACTTGCAAAGCGTTGCTTATATACACGCAACAAGTGAATATGAGGCTGAATGTATAAGAGAATTAGGTATTACCACTCCTATTGCCGTTATCCCTAACGGAGTTATTGATTGCAAACTAAAACACTCTTTTAGCTGTGATGGCATTGTTCGCTTTGGATTTGTGGGGAGAACTGACCCTGTAAAAAATATTGATGTACTACTTTCGGCTTGGCAAAAGCTTGGTAATTACACAAAAAATTGTCAGTTAACTATTATTGGTGGTGGGAACGACAGTGAATATTCAAAAAAATTACATACCTTTGTAAGTGAGCACAATATGAACAATGTTGCGTTTACAGGGTTATAGCCAAAAGAAAAAGCATTACAAGAGATGGCGAAATTGGATTATTTGATTTTGCCAAGCCGTTCTGAAAATTTTGGTATGGTTATTCCTGAAGCTTTAAGTATGGGTATTCCTTGTATTGCATCAAATGGTACTCCTTGGGAAGAGTTAAACACTCATAAATGTGGATGGTGGATTGATGGTAATGAAGAGAATTTATATGATACTATTAAAAACGCATTAAATACTCCAACAGAAGAGTATAATTTAATGGCAACAAATGGAGTTAATTTAGTTATGAGTAAATACTCTATTAAAAATATAGTTCCTCTTTTTTATGACTTATATAACAATGTATATTAATATTTTATGAAAATTAATTTAGGGAAAGAATATAAAAGAACTCTAGGAATAAAAAACATATGTTATAGAATTATATGGAACATAACATATATAACCTTATTTAGAATGTTTCCCACTATATTCTTTAATAAATGGAGAATATTCTTACTTAAATTATTTGGTGCAAAAATAGGTAAAGAATCTGTAGTGTACCATAGTGCAAAAATATGGGTTCCATATAATTTAGAAATGGGTAATAAAAGTTGTATTGGTCCAAATGTTAATTGTTATAATGTTGGACCTATAAAAATTGGAAAATGTGTAACAATATCTCAAGGAGCTTATATATGTACTCCAACTCATGACTACACAGATAAAGACTTCAAATTGATTGCTTCTCAAATAATTATTAACGATTATGTATGGATAACAACAGAAGCTTTTATCGGACCGAAAGTAACAATAGGAGAAGGAGCAATTATTGGAGCAAGAGCTGCAGTCTTTAAAGATGTTGAAGCTTGGAGTGTTGTTGGTGGTAATCCTGCCGTATTTTTAAAGAAGCGATATATAAATCAATTATAAGACTTTTATCAATATGGACTATAACCCTATACAAACGAATACTATACCATTATCAAAGAAATTAATTAATACTTTTTGGATATCTATAAATAAAACTATTTTTAGATTTACGCCCAAATATTTTTCAATATTTAGAAAATATAGAGTATTACTACTTAAATTATTTGGTGCAAAAATAGATTGGAATGTATCTATTAATCCTACAGCTATTATTGAATATCCATGGAATCTTAGTATTAAAAACAAATCTTCAATTGGCGCCAAATGTTGGATATATGCATTAGATTATATAAATATAGATGAATATTCTTGCATAGGAGATGATGTAAAGTTACTAACAGGATCTCACGATGTTGATTCTTATTCATTTAATTTAATAACTAAACCTATTAACATTGGAAAAGGTTGTTGGATTGCAACTTCGGCCACAATCTTACCTGGAATACATTTAGGGGATTACACTGTAGTCGCTGCAAACTCAGTTGTAACAAAGACAACACTAGAATATGATATTGTAGGAGGTAATCCTGCTATTTTTTTAAAAAAACGAAAGTTTAGATAAGATTATGCTAGATATATCTGTAATAATACTTACATATAATGAAGAGATTCATATAGATAGGTGTCTAAAAAATATTTCTTCTATAGTAAAAAAAGTTTTTATAATTGATAGTTATTCCACTGATAATACTTTAGAGATAGCGAAAAAATATAAAAATGTCACAATTCTACAGAATAAATGGGTTAATTACGCAACTCAATTTAATTGGGCATTAGAAAATGCACCCATTGAAACAAACTGGGTATTTAGACTTGATGCAGATGAATATCTATCCCAAGAACTAAAAAATGAATTGAGGCAAAGAATTGATTCGCTAAGTGAAAAATATACTGGTATTGTTATACCTCTAAGACGAGTATTTCTTGGTAAAGAAATTAAACATGGGATGAACCAAGTTAAACTTATGCGTATATTTAGAAATAAAAAGGCTAAATGTGAGGTTAGATTTATGGATGAACATATTCAATTAATTGAAGGAGAGTCCATAGAATTTAATAATGAATTTTCTGATGACAATTTAAACAATTTAAGTTGGTGGACACAAAAACATATTGGATACTCAACTCGAGAGGCTGTTGACTTATTAGATATAGAATTAAACTTAATAGGAAATGCTAATGAAGATAAAAACAAAATTATTAATGAACAAGCAAAAAACAAACGATTATTAAAGCATAAATACACCAAACAACCTCTATTTATAAGAGCATTTTTATACTTTTGCTATAGATATTTCTTTAAATTGGGTTTTTTAGATGGCAAAGAGGGGTTCCTATGGCATTTTCTTCAAGGTTGGTGGTATAGGACTCTTGTTGATGCAAAGATCTTTGAGATAAAAAAACGTTGTGGTAATGATAGGGATAAAATAAAAGAGTATATTAAAGATAATTATAATATTGAGTTGTAAATGAAAGTATCTATAATTACTTGTACATATAATAGTGCAGCAACTATTGCTGATACCATTAAATCGGTTAATGCTCAAACTTATCCCAATATTGAGCATATTATTGTTGATGGTCTTTCAAAAGATAATACTTTGGAGATTGTTAAACAATTTGCAGGTGAAAGACAGATTATAAAATCAGAGAAAGATAATGGTATTTATGATGCATTTAACAAGGGTATTGGAATGGCAACAGGAGATATTATTGGCGTGCTTAACTCTGATGATTTTTTTACTTATAATACTATTATAGAGCAAGTTATTAATGCTTTTAATAAAGAATGTATTGATGCCGTTTACGGTGATATACACTTTGTTAGCCCAGAGAACTTAAACAAAAGCATCAGGCACTATTCTTCAAGAAATTTTAGACCATGGATGATGCGAATGGGATTTATGTTTGCCCATCCATCGTTCTATGTTAAACGTGAATATTACGAAAATTTAGGGTTATACAAAACTGATTATAAGATTGCCGCTGATTTTGAGTTACTCCTCCGCTTTGTCGTTAAGGCTAAAATTAAATGCAAATATCTGCCTTTAGATTTTGTTACTATGCGTACTGGAGGAGCAAGTACCGAAGGGTTTAAAAGCAAGAATATTATAAACAAAGAGTGTCTAAGGGCATGCAAAGAAAATAACTATTACTCTAATATGTTTTATATGTGGTTACGTCTTGTTTACAAAGCATTTGAATTACTTTTGTTTAAGATTAAATCTAAATAGTTTCTTAGTTATTAGTTATCGACAATGCTGTCCTACGGGTTGTTTTTAGCAAAAAAATATTTATTAAACATAAAGATTTATTAGTTATTTATTATTTAGAAATATAATTTTTAAAGAAAATATTATGTATGAGCACAACCAACTCAATAAATAATAGAGAATCTGGACTTGATATCATAAGAGTTACTGCCATTATATTTGTGATTGCAGGGCACTTTTTTTGTATAAATACACATTTTATTAAAATTCCTATAAGTGATATTAATTTATTTTTTCAAGGTACTTTAATGTCTCTATTCTATGTATCCGTGCCTCTTTTTGTATTACTAACAGGTTATTTACATAGGAGAAAAAAATATAATGAAATAAATTTAAAAACTTTTAAAGGTATTTGGAAGGTTATAAATCCATACATATTCTATTCAGTACTATTCGTTTTATTTAAAATATTCTATCTAAATCAAGATTTTTCAGTTTTTCAATCCTTAAAATCATTATTAAATTTTACAGTTATACCTTATGGTTGGTATATTGAACTATATATAGGATTGTTCTTATTAATGCCATTTTTAAATATCTTGTTTGAAAAATTAGAGACAAAGAAGAATAGATTATTTTTAATTGGAATTTGTATATTTAATAGCTCTATTCCTTTATTCTTCAACAGAGGAGGGATGCAAATTTTTCCAAATTATTTTGATATAATTGGTGCTATTACATTCTACTTTGTTGGTACGTATATTGCAGAATATAAGCCTAAAATCAATAAAATATTTTTAGCATTAGGCATAATTGCATTATGTTTATCTGATGCTGGAGTTAGTTTAATATTAAACAAAACCTTTGCTCCAATTGGTGGACAAGTTTGGAGTATATATTACTTAACAATTGCTACGGCACTATTTTTAACTCTATACGATTTAAAATACAACTCAAGAATACTCTCAAAGTTATCAATTTATACGCTTGACATATACTTGTGTTGTTGTATATTTGATATTTTATACTACCCTTATTTCAAAAGCCGTTTTTTTGAATCACAACAACAATTTTTTGTATATATACTAATTATTGTTCCGTTAGTATTTTATAGTTCCGCATTAGTAGCTTATATTAAAGATTTTATATTCAGTAGTATTAAAAGGTTTTTAATACCTAAACGATAACAATTATTTACAACAAAAAATTATATTCATAAGCTCCGAGTTTTTTCTTCTGCTCGGAGTTTTTTATTTACAAATAAGAAATATTTATTAATGTTTTTTATTACTTTTGCATCGTAAATAGATTTAGTTTTCTTTAAGATAAGAAAATAGGAATTTTTTTTTAAAAAAAAGAGGGAGTCATCACATTAATCCGGAACTACGATAGTATGAATATAGGAAACAGCCAAAGACTTGAGTATATTGATGCTCTACGAGGTTTTATTATGATAATAATAGTTTATTGGCATATAAACTATTTTAGCTTTGATGTCTTAAAGGTTATTAATCAAATAAATTCCTTTGAAAACATTTTTCTATTATTTGGAATGCCTTTATTCTTCTTTATTAGTGGATTATTTGCTTATAAAGAAAAGCAGTTATGGGATTGGCAAAATAGTATTAAATATATAGGTGCAAAATTTAGGCAATTAATTATTCCTACTCTTATATTCTTAGGACTATTCATATATATATTCAATCGATCTTTTATAGGTAGTTTATACTCTCCTATGAAATATGGTTATTGGTTTACTATATCACTGTTTGAATATTTTGTTTTGTATGTTCTAATTGCAAAGCCTCTAAACAAGATAAAACATTCTTGGAAATATGATATATCCTTATTGATTATTGGACTATTTATATTTTTTGCAACGATAAGTCCACAAAAAGTTCTATCTCTAATAGGGATTAACGATACTTTACCAAATGCTTTAGGTTATAATAATTTTCAATATTTTATATACTTTGTATTGGGTGTTATTGTAAAAAGAAGATTTGATTTATTTAAAAAGTACTTAAACAATTCTATTTTAACAGGGTTGACTATTGCTCTATTTTTTATAATAGCCTTGATATGGATAAAAGAAGGAACTATACACGGAGTTGCTATTAATTTATTAATTGTAATTTTCCTTGCTATTGCAGGAACTTTCGTATCATTCTCCTTCTTCTACAAATACCAAAATTGTTTTACTAAAGAGAAACGTATTGGTCGTATATTGCAATATATCGGTAGAAGGACTTTGGATATTTATCTTCTCCACTACTTCTTTTTACCTTATAACTTAGAAATGGTTGGAGAGTGGTTTACTGAGAACATAAACCCAACGCTTGAGTTCTTTGTAAGTATTGCTTTGGCCGCAATGGTTATTGCTTTTTGCTTAGTAACAAGTAGTATTATAAGAATCAGTCCAATGCTTGCTAATTGGTTGTTTGGGGTTAAAACTCCAATTAGGAATTAGTTCGTGGCGTTGCCACAATTAGGAATTAGGAATTATGCGAGTAAGCGAGAGCAGAGTTAAGTTCTTTAAACTATGCCGAGCATAAGCAAAATAAAAGAATGATGTTCTTTTATTATAAAATATTTATATACTCCGAGTTCTCTCGGAGTTTTTTATTTACAAATAAGAAATATTTATTAAAGTTTTTTATTACTTTTGCATCGTAAATAGATTTAGTTTTCTTTAAGATAAGAAAATAGGAAATTTTTAAAAAAAAAAGAGGGAGTCATCACATTAATCCGAAACTACGATAGTATGAATATAGGAAACAGCCAAAGACTTGAGTATATTGATGCTATGCGTGGCTTTACAATGATTTTGGTTGTTTATAGCCACATTTTGTATATGAGTTTGGGAGTTCAAAATTTTGCCACTACCTTATCTTTTAACTCTTTGTTTATTTTTTTAAGAATGCCCCTCTTCTTTTTTGTTAGTGGCTTTGTGCTTTATAAAGCAACTCAGATGTGGAATCTTAAGAATTCTTTTACGTTTATTCTTAAGAAATTTAAGGTGCAAATTATTTCTACTTCTATATTTTTTGTTCTCTTTTGCTATATCTTTAATAAGTCTATTTTAGATGGAGTGTTGGATGTGACTAAATATGGTTATTGGTTTACTATTGCTCTATTCTTTTTCTTTATCCTTTTTATTATTACTGACTTTCTTATTAAGAAATTCAAGTGTAAAGACTTTGTTGAAATTTTTATTTGGCTATCATCTGGCATTGTGATTAGATCTTTATCTTCTAAGGCTACTATTGAGGATTTAGGTATTCCAAATGATGTAGCTTCTGTCTTAGGTTTGGTATATTTTAAATATTACATATTTTTTATTCTGGGTATTATTGTGAAAAGAATTTTACCTTATTTCTTTAAACTGATTAATAATGCTTTTGCTACTGCTTTGATAATCGCCTTTTTCTTTATCATTACAATTGCCTATATTAAAAGCGATATTCAAATTACAGTTATTTGGGATGATATTCTTAAAGTTTTAATAGGATTTACCGGCATTATTACTGTTTTTGCATTTTTCTATAAGTACCAAGATTGTTTTACTAAAGATAAACGCATTGGTAGAACTTTGCAATATATTGGCAGAAGAACTTTAGATATTTATCTTCTTCACTATTTATTCTTACCTTACAATATTCAATTTCTTGGTGATTGGTTTAAAGCGAACCAAAATCTTTCGTTAGAGTTTTTTGTTAGTATTGCTTTAGCCTCTATGGTTATTGCTCTTTGCCTAGTTACAAGTAGTATTATAAGAATCAGCCCAATACTTGCTAATTGGCTGTTTGGAGTTAAAACTCCAATTAGGAATTAGTTCGTGGCGTTGCCACAATTAGGAATTATGCGAGTAAGCGAGAGCAGAGTTAAGTTCTTTAAACTATGCCGAGCATAAGCAAAATAAAAGAATGAATGTTCTTTTATTATAAAATATTTATATACTCCGAGTTTTTTATGCTCGGAGTTTTTTATTTATAGATAAATTCCTATCTATTAAGTTTTTTTTACTATCTTCGCAATATGATTAGTTTTTAGTTTTCAACTTCGTTGCCCCGTTGGGGTAGTTGTTTGTTGTTAGAATAAATAATGAAAGAAAACAAATTAAATATTTTAATTACTGGGGCTTACGGTTTTGTAGGCTCTAATATTTCGGTGTTTCTGAAGAAGTGTATTGATTGTAATCTTATTGCTTTGGATATTAATCAGGGCAAAGGTGTGTATGATGAGTTCTACCACTGGAACGATGCTGAGTGTATCTGTTGGGATGAGATTGATATTGTTATTCATCTTGCCGGTATGGCTCACGATACTAAAAACACTACTGATGCGAGTAAGTATTTTGAAATAAACACTGGACTCACCAAACGGGTGTTTGATTTGTTTTCTAAATCAAAGGCTAAACGCTTTATTTTCTTTAGTAGCGTTAAGGCTGCTACTGATAGGGTTAATGGCGATGCTTTAAAGGAGGATGTGGTTTGCAATCCCAAAACTCCTTATGGAAAATCAAAACGTGCTGCCGAAGAGTATATCATTGTGAATGGCGGTTTTGATTTTGAGGAGAAGAGGGTTTTTATTCTACGCCCTGCAATGATTCATGGTAAAGGAAATAAAGGCAACTTGAATTTACTTTACAAGGTTGTTTGCAAAGGTATTCCTTGGCCTTTGGGTAAGTTTGATAATCTTCGCTCATTTATGGGGGTTGACAATCTATGTTTTATTATTAAATCGCTGATTGAGAAAGATATTGCGAGTGACATTTACAATGTTGCTGATGACAAACCTCTTTCTACAAACCTTTTAATAATGCTTATTGCTAAATCGTTAGGTAAGAAACCTGTTATTTGGGGCATTGGCAAAGGCTTTATTAAGTGCATGGCAAAGATTGGAGATATTATCCATCTGCCTTTAAATAGCGAACGGTTGATGAAACTTACTGAGAATTTTGTTGTTGATAATAGCAAAATTAAAGATGCTATTGGGGTTAAGAACTTACCTACTTCGGCAGAAAAAGGTATGTTTAAAACTTTGCTTAGTTTTAAAAATTTATAGTTCTTCATTTATAGATTATGGCAACATTAGGGATTGATAATGCTATGAGTTGGTGCTTAGTTGCTTTGGCTGTGCCTGTTTTGTTTGTGGCTGAACTTGTTTATTTTAGAATTGCTGATAGGTTTGATATTATTGATAAACCTAATGAACGTAGTTCTCACAAGAGTATTACCCTACGCGGTGGCGGTATTATCTTTTATATCGCTATTGTCTATTTTGCCTTACTCTTTGGATTTCCCTACCCTTACTTTTTGTTTGGGCTTACTCTCATTACATTCATTAGTTTTATTGATGATGTTATTAGTTTAAGTTCTAAAGTGAGAATATTATTCCACTTTACTGCTATGGCTATGATGTTTATGCAATGGGGATTGTTTGGCGGAGAACTGCCATGGTGGTATATTGTTATTGCTTTTATATTCTGCACAGGAGTTATTAATGCATATAATTTTATGGATGGCATTAATGGTATTACTGGTGGCTATTCTCTTGTTGTATTGGGTTCGTTAGCATATATTAATACGGCAATTACTCAGTTTGTAATGCCTGAACTTATATATACGGTCATTGTTGGATGCTTGGTTTTCAACTTCTTCAACTTCAGAAAAAAGGCTAAGTGTTTTGCTGGTGATTGTGGCTCTGTTGCAATGGCTTTTATTATTTTGTTCCTTCTTGGAAAACTTATTATAGAAACTGAAAATTTGAGTTATATAGTGTTACTACTTTTGTATGGTGTAGATTCTATTTTAACCATAATTCATAGGATTATGCTTAATGAGAATATTTTTGAAGCACACCGTAAACATGCTTACCAAATTATGGCCAATGAACTAAAAATCCCTCATTTGGTTGTATCTCTTTGGTATATGTTGTTGCAATCGATAATTGTTATTGGATATATTTTGTGCTTTAAATATTGCTATACATATCTTTTTACCTCAACTTTTATTTTATGTTTGGGTTACATTTGGTTTATGAAACGTTATTTTTATCTTCACACTAAGAATAACTAACAAAAGAAAACCTTAATAAAGGGATAAAATAAGTATAACAGAATTGTATTTTAAATTATGAGCAGAAACTTTTTTAAAAGAGCAATTATAGGTACTAAAAGATTTTTTAACGGGGATATTGATACTAAATTCAATATTCTGAAAAGAATTGCTTTATGGTTTAAACATAATCAAACTCACCCTTACGTTGTTTTGGGTATTGATATGATTGTGGTTATTGCTTGTTGTTGTCTTATTCCTATATCAAAAGCAATCCTTTTTCCTCTATATGATTTTGATTTGGCAAAATTTCTAAGTCAGTTATTCTTAATATTTACAGTATTCCTTATTTGCTTTATAATTTTTAAACCATATTTGGGTATTGTTAGATATAGTGGATATGTTGATACTATAAAGTTAGTTGTATCAGTTATTATTGCTACTTCAATATTAATTGCAAACAACTTAATTGTTGAATATATTACAGGAAATAGAGTGCTTTCTCATAACATATTGATTGTTGGTATGGGATTAGCTATTATATTCTGCTCATTATCTATTAGGATTTTTGCTAAAATATTATATACAAAGGGTATTGAATACGAAAAGGATAGAAACAAAAAAATTAGAGCCGTAATTTTGGGGACTAATACAGAATCGGTTGCTCTCGTGGATAAATTAAAAAGTGAGGTTAATGGCAACTATGAACCTGTTGCTTTTTTATGGACTAACGAAGAGAGATATACAAATGCCGAGATAAACGGATTACCAATAAAACGTTTTACAGCTGAAAAGGTGGGTAAAACATTTGCAAATCTAAACGCTGAGGTCTTAATTTTTGAACCTTCTCAAATTGCTTTTCTCAGAAATGGAGGTATTGACGCATTCCTTGATGCTGATATTAAAGTCAGGCAAATATCAAACAGTGTGATTAGACACTCAAAAGAGGATGCAAATATTCCTATATCTTGTAATGTTCACGATATTCAAATTGAGCAACTTTTAAATCGTGAGGTTATAGAACCTGACGTTGAAACTATAAACAGCTTTATTGAAAACAAAGTTGTTTTGGTTACTGGTGCTGCTGGTTCAATTGGAAGTGAAATTGTAAGACAATTAGCCAAATATAGGGCTAAAAAGATTATTATGTTTGATAATGCAGAGACTCCTATGCATAGCATTTTGCTTGAAATGCAAAATAAAGGATACAACAATGTTGTTATTCCTTTTATGGGCGATGTTAGGAACTTGGCAAGACTTGAATCGGTCTTTAATAAATACCAACCAAAAATAGTGTTTCATGCTGCTGCATATAAACATGTTCCTATGATGGAACTACACCCAAGCGAGGCTATTAGAACGAATGTTGGTGGCAGTAAAAATCTTGCTGATATATCGCTTAAATACAATGTCGAAAAATTTGTTATGGTATCTACCGATAAGGCTGTGAACCCTACAAATGTTATGGGCGCATCAAAACGTATTGCTGAAATATATGTTCAATCTCTTGCTTTAGATTTGAAGAAAAAAGGCAATAACACAACCATGTTTATCACTACCCGATTTGGAAACGTTCTTGGCAGTAATGGTTCGGTTGTTCCTCTTTTTAAAGAGCAAATCTCAAAAGGTGGTCCTGTAACCATAACAGATAAAAGAATTATTCGATATTTTATGACAATACCAGAGGCTTGCGAACTTGTACTGGAGGCTGGCTGTATGGGAGAAGGTGGAGAGATTTTTGTGTTTGATATGGGACAACCTGTGAAAATATTTGATCTTGCAAAACGTATGATTAAGTTATCAGGACTTAAACCATACACTGATATTGATATTGTTGAAACAGGATTGCGTCCTGGAGAAAAACTATATGAAGAATTACTTAATGACAAAGAGATTACAGACAACACCAAACATAAACGAATAATGATTGGTAGGGTTCGTAAATATGATTATAATGAGATAGCCCCCCAAATAGAGAAATTGATTGATATGGCATGGAAGTTTAACGATGAAGTTATTGTTGCCACTATGAAGGAGATTATTCCTGAATATATCAGTCAAAACTCAAAATTTGAAACTCTTGACAAAAACTAAATAGCCAAATCAAGACTTTCATAAATAATCTAAGAAGATCAAGATTAAGAGAGAAGAATATTAGCGAAATGTATAGCAACAATAATAATATAGAGAGGCATCTTGTAATAATGGCTGGTGGTATTGGTAGTCGATTATGGCCAATAAGTACCCCTGAATGTCCTAAACAATTTGTAGATATTTTAGGAACTGGAAGAAGTCTATTACAAATGACTGTTGATCGCTTTGAGGGTATTGTTCCAACAGAGAATATATGGATTATAACATCGGGTAATTACAAAGATATTATATATAATCAATTACCAAATGTTCCAAAAGAGAATATACTATTTGAGCCTTTTATGCGTAATACTGCCCCTTGTATTGCATACGTAGGTAGTAAAATAAGAGAAAAATGTAATAGTGAGGCAGAGATTATTATCTCTCCTGCCGACCACTCTATTATAAACATAACAAAATTTAAAGAGACAATTTGTAAGGCTCTAAATTTTATTACCCAAAATGACTCTATTGTAACAATTGGAATTACTCCATCAATGCCACACACAGGTTATGGTTATATTGCCACAGATAATAATTGTAACAATGAAATAAAAAAGGTTTTATCATTTAAAGAGAAACCTTCATACGAAGTTGCTCTTAAATACATTAAAGAAGGCAACTACTATTGGAACTCAGGACTATTTTTATGGAAATTATCTACTTTAATAGACTCATATAAAAAATATGCTCCTGATATTATTTCAGCTTTTGAGAGCATAAAAAGTTCATATAATACCGACAATGAAAACAATGCTGTCTTAGATGTTTATAGTAATGTTCAAAAAATATCGGTTGACTATGCTATTATGGAGAAAGCAGAAAACATATATACTCTTCCATCTGAATTTGGATGGTCTGATTTGGGGACATGGGACTCTCTTAGAGATTATCTAAATAAAGACGAGAATGGAAATGCTGCCATAGGAAATGTATCATTTATAAACGCAAGCGGTTGTACTGCACATATTAAATCAAGCAAAGATTTTGTTATTAAAGATTTAAACAATACATTTGTAATTGAAACAGAGAGAGGAATTGAATATTATAAACTTAATGATAACGGAAATTTAGACAAGATATGAGTAACGAAATAAAAAAGAAGGTCTTTGTGTCGGGATGCTATGATATGCTACATAGTGGACACGTTGCTTTTTTTGAGGAGGCAGCAACATACGGAGATTTATATGTTGGTATAGGATCGGACAAAACAATACAAGAACTCAAAGCAAGGAAAACTATTAATACCGAAGATGAGAGATTATATATGGTAAAATCTCTTAAAGCGGTAAAAGAGGCATGGATAAATAGTGGCAGAGGTCTTTTGGATTTTGAGAAAGAGGTTCGCGAATTAATGCCTGATATTTTCTTTGTAAATAGCGATGGTAGCACACCTTTGAAAGAGAAATTCTGCGAAGAATTAGGAATTGAATATGTTGTAAGCAAACGAATCCCTCATGGAAATCTACCAACACGCTCAACTACTGCTCTACGTAAAGAGTGTAATATCCCATACAGAATAGACCTCGCCGGCGGATGGTTGGATCAACCTCATGTAAGTAAATTTTACCCTGGTCCTGTTTTAACTATAAGTATAGAACCAGAGTATGAATTTAACGACAGAAGCGGAATGTCAACAAGCTCAAGAAAAAAAGCGATAGAGTTATGGCAAACCGATATTCCTTCGGGCGATAAAGAGAAATTAGCAAAAACACTATTTTGTTTTGAAAATCCTCCCGGTGTTAAATATGTCAGTGGTTCTCAAGACTCTATTGGTATTGTTATGCCAGGACTTAATAAGTTAGATTACAATGGAGACTTTTGGCCAACCAAAATAACTTCAAATCTTGATAGTTCAATATTAGATTGGATTGAGGAACATATATGTTTAATTCCTTTGTATCCTCGTAAGGCAGATTATGATGTTTATGAAAACACTTCTATAAACGAAAAAAATGCTCGCAATTTAAGTATTGCTGCTGAAAAATGTTGGGATGCAATTCTTAATAAGGATTTGAATAAATTTGGAGAGGCGGTAACTGAGAGTTTGAATGCTCAATTAAACTTATTCCCCAATATGGCTCCAAGTGATGTATTAGAGCAAATTATGAAATATAGCCAAAACCCTGATGTTAAAGGATGGAAGATAAGTGGTGCAGGAGGTGGCGGATATCTTATATTAGTGTGCGACAAACATCTAAAAGAGTCAATGTCTATTAAAATAAGAAGATCATAATTATTTAAAGAACAATGAAGAAAGGCAGTTTAACACTGCCTTTCTTCATTATATTAATTATTATTCTTTTTTGACTTCAGATATTTAGATTAGTCTAATATAGCAAGAGAATCTAATTTTCACATATAATCTAAAAAACAAATTTTAATGAATATCTAATAATATTATCAGTATTTAATATTCCGTTACCGATTAAATTTTGTAAATTTGCAATTAATTAAAATCAGAATGTATTTCGGTTATTAAAACTAATAGACCGAATAAAAAGAATAGATAAAATATAATTTTTTAAAACAATGGCTAAAATAGCAGGTGCAGTAGAGGTTAATAAAGAGCGTTGCAAAGGGTGTAACCTTTGTGTTACAGCATGTCCTGCAAACGTATTATCTCTTCATGAAAAAGAGGTGAACGATAAAGGATACCACTACGCATATATGAAAAATCCAGATAAATGTATTGGTTGTGCAAGTTGTGGATATGTATGTCCCGATGGCTGTATTACCGTATATAAGGTAAAACTTTAACACAACTATTAAAAAGAGAATTTTATGTCAGAAGAGATAAAACTACTAAAAGGAAACGAAGCAATAGCCCATGCTGCCATAAGATATGGTGCTGATGGTTATTTTGGATACCCTATAACTCCTCAATCGGAGATTATGGAAACACTCATGACCTTAAAACCATGGGAGAGTACTGGAATGGTTGTACTACAAGCAGAGAGCGAAGTTGCCGCTATAAATATGGTATATGGTGGAGCCGGTTCAGGTAAGGCTGTAATGACTTCATCATCAAGCCCTGGTGTAAGTCTTAAACAAGAGGGAATATCATATTTAGCTGGGACAGAACTACCTGCATTAATTGTAAATGTAATGCGAGGAGGACCCGGATTAGGAACTATTCAACCTTCACAGGCCGACTACTTTCAAGCGGTTAAAGGCGGTGGACACGGAGATTATAAATTAATAGCTCTTGCCCCCTCGAGTGTTCAAGAGATGGCAGATTTTGTATATTTAGGATTTGACCTTGCATTTAAATATCGTAATCCCGCAATTATTCTTGCAGATGGCATTATTGGTCAGATGATGGAGAAAGTTATCCTCCCCCCTATTCGCCCTCGCAGAACTGAAGAGGAGATTCGCACTCAATGTCCATGGGCGCTACAAGGAAAACCGAAAGGAAGAAAACCTAATATTCTAACTTCTCTTGAATTGTCTCCTGCTGTTATGGAAGATAATAATCTTCGTTTCCAAGCAAAATACCGCGAGATTGAGAAAAATGAGGTTAGATACGAGGCTATTGACTGCGAAGATGCTGATTATATGATTGTTGCATTTGGCTCACTCGCAAGAATATGTTTGAAGGCTCAAGAAATGGCCCGTGCAGAAGGTATAAAAGTTGGTCTTTTACGACCAATAACTCTTTGGCCATTCCCCTCTGATATTATTGCCGAATATGCAAAGAAAGTAAAAGGCATTATCTCTATTGAGCTGAATGCCGGTCAAATGGTTGAAGATATCAGATTGGCTGTAAATGGCACAATAGATGTTAAATTCTACGGCAGATTGGGAGGTATTGTTCCCACTCCTGATGAGATATTAGATGTTATTAAGAAAGAGTATATAAAATAATGGATATAAAAGATATTATAAAACCTGAAAATATCGTTTACGAGAAACCTCGTTTAATGAACGATAATCCTATGCACTATTGTCCCGGATGTAGTCATGGTGTTGTTCATAAGATCGTGGCTGAACTTGTAGATGAAATGGGATTAGAAGAAAAGACCATTGGAATTGCCCCAGTTGGTTGTGCTGTGTTTGCGTACAACTATTTGGATATAGATTGGATTGAGGCCGCACATGGCAGAGCTCCTGCTGTTGCAACAGCAATTAAACGTCTTAATCCCGATAAGTTTGTCTTCACATATCAAGGTGACGGAGATTTAGCGGCAATAGGCACAGCCGAAACTATTCACGCATGTAACAGAGGTGAAAATATTGTTATTATATTCATTAATAACGGTATATATGGTATGACCGGAGGTCAAATGGCTCCTACTACACTATTGGGGATGAAAACTTCAACTTGCCCCTACGGTCGTAATGCAGAGTTAAACGGATTTCCTTTGAAGATAAGCAACATATTGGCTCAACTTGACGGAACATGCTATATAACCCGTCAAAGTGTACACAATACGGCCGCAATCAAAAAAGCAAAAGCTGCAATCAAAAAAGCCATAGAGAACTCAATGGAGAAACGAGGAACTTCGTTAGTAGAGATTGTTTCAACTTGTAATGCCGGATGGAAAATGACTCCAGATGAGGCAAACAGATGGATGGAAGAGAATATGTTTGAAAAATATCCTCTCGGAGATATTAAAGACACTATTGTAGAAAAGTAAGATGAAAAAAGAGATAATAGTTGCAGGATTTGGAGGTCAAGGTATTCTTTCATTAGGAAAGATATTGGCTCACGCAGGATTGATTGAGGGCAAAGAGGTGACTTGGATGCCTTCATACGGACCTGAGCAACGAGGAGGAACAGCAAATGTTACTGTTATTTTAAGTGATGACCGTATTAGTTCTCCCGTATTAAATTCATACGATGTTGTTGTAGTCCTAAATCAACCTTCGCTTGATAGATTTGAGAATGATGTAAAACCTGGTGGGACAATCATATACGATAGTTACGGAATACGTCACACGCCTACACGTAAAGATATTAACATATATCGTATTGATGCTATGGATGAGGCTATTGAGATGGGTAACGCAAGAGCATTTAATATGTTGGTATTAGGTGGCATTTTAAAAGTTTGCCCAATTGTTAATACTGAGAGCATTGTAAATAGTCTTAAAGAGTCGTTGGCTGAAAGATTGCACAAATTGATTCCTGAGAATGAGAAAGCAATTCTTCATGGAATGGAGATAATTAAAGCAGAACAAGAGATATAGAGTATACAATATACTATTTTACAAGAAAGAGTTTGGTTTTCCAAACTCTTTCTTGTGTATATATAAGTTTTTATTCACCAAGGAAGATACTATCTTCTAATCATTATTCCATTGAATATTCTCCCTGAATTTACACCTAAACGACGAGCAGAGAAATAGTCCTTGAAATTAGAATATGTACAGATTGTACAATCTTGGATATTTTCAGGATTAACTCCACAGTTTAGTAATTCTATTCTATTTGCCTCTTTTAAATTGATATGACACTTGTTATATCGTTTTGATATTTTATTCATATCAAATCCGCTATTATAAAAGGTATCATACACCTCTTCTCCAACCTCAAATGCCTCCTCGCTTATTCCCGGACATATTACAGCACAAATGTTTTGGGGGTTTGTAAAATAATTTTCTTTTAAATATTTTATTGTTTTATCAACTATACGCTGTACTGTACCTCGCCATCCGGCATGTATTGCTACAACAACTTTATTCTCTTTATCAAATAACAAAATCGGGATACAATCGGCTGTTGATACTCCAATACAAATACCTTTTAAGTTTGTAAGTATAACATCAATGTTATATAATTTTTGTTGGCGTTCTTCATTTGATAATAAAAAAAATTCTTTATCTATTGATATTATATTAGTGCTATGTGTTTGATGGGGAACAATCAGGTCATTATCAGATATTCCAAGATTTTGACACAGTTCTACTCTACTCTCTGTTACATGCTCATCACTATCTCCACAATAGTGTGTGATATTAAAAGAGTCATAATTACTTTTATTACCTCCTCGTTTTGTTGAGAATGCTATGATATCTTCTGGAAGATTATGTCTTAATAGTTGTAGCATTAGTCTATTTTTTCTAACAAAATCTCAGGTAGTTGTTGTATATAGTTGATAATATCTCGCTCCTTTTCACTATTAATTGAACGAACCACGATATTAACCCTGTAAGTCTCTTTATTATCTACTACTATCTTTTCGGTACTAAAATTTACCAAATGAGCATTTGTCTGAGATATTTTTTCGTTAATGCTTTTTATATTTGAATAAATTGTTGTTGAGTATTGAACTATTAAGGTATGTATTCCTAGATTTTTAAATATTCGTGGAAATAGTTCTAATCCCAATAAGGTTAAGATTGTTGTTACAATTCCTATTGCATACATCCCACTTCCAACAGCCAAACCTATACCGGCTGTTGCCCATAATCCTGCAGCAGTAGTAAGTCCTTTTACAATATGTTTTTGTAGAATTATGGTACCTGCCCCTATAAATCCTATTCCGCTTACCACTTGTGCTGCAATTCGTGCTGGATCATATCGAGTTGTATCAACTCCTACTAAATCTTCAAATCCATATTGAGATATTATCATCATTAAGGCACTTCCGATGGAAACTAATATATGCGTACGAAAACCAGCGTCTTTTGCACGATATGTTCGGTCTATACCTATTATTGCTCCTAATATAAATGCAACGGAAAGTCGAAGTGTAAATTCCCAAAATTTTGGATGTAGTTCCATAGTCTTATTTATTTAGTAATAGTAATTGTGCGAATATAATAATTTTATTTTTTAATATAAAAACAGAAAGGAATTGTTCTATAAAAAAAATACTTTTTATAACAATCTTTATAGTTTTCAATCATAAAGAACACTAATACAGCAAAAGGGAATAGTTCTATTTAATTTTTTTTTAGTAATTTTGCACTCAAATTAATAAAAATGGTAATTGCATTGCAATTATTATATATTATATAAAAGACAATATAATGGGAAAGGAAAAATCGGAAAGAATTCAAACCTCTTTCTTAAACAGGATGGAGAAACAGGCTCTTATTTGGCTAGCAAGCAGACAACCTAAATGGATGACTTCAGACCTACTTACATTTATTGGAGTATTAGGAGCTATTATTTGTGCGGTGGGATATATTTTATCAAGATTTGATATATACTGGTTATGGCTATCATCGTTTGGTCTTGTTGTAAACTGGTATGGAGATAGTTTAGATGGTACATTAGCACGCGTAAGAAATGCCCAACGTCCAATATATGGTTTCTTTATAGACCACTCATTAGACGCTATTACTATATGTATAATGTGTATTGGTGCAGGACTTTCACACGTATTTAGATTGGATATAGCAATGCTTCTATTGGTTGGATACTTAGTATTATCAATATACACATACATTTGTACTATTATAAAAGATGAATTCAGATTAACATACGGAGGGGGATTTGGTCCGACAGAGTTACGTTTGATAATCATTCTTTTGAATACAATTGTCATGTACACCAATTGGGTAAATATAAGATTTGATATGTATGGTTACTCATTTGGCGTGTACGATATAGTTGGATTTATTATGTCGATTACCTTATTTGTTATGTGGTTTCAACAATTTGCTAAGGACCGCAAAGAGTTAGCAAAAAAAGATCCTAAAAAAACTATAGAATAAAATAGAATTGCCGTGCTTATTAAATATATAGAATTTGTTTTAACAAGACTATTGGGGACGGGAGTTGATACCTTAATATTATGGATATGCTCTGATTTTATATTCTCTTCGAGTTATTTTGGAGTTAACATTATATCTCCGACTATTTCGTTTGAAGCAGCCGTAATATGTAATTTTCTATGCTCTTATTTCTTTATCTGGAGAAATAATATAGTAAATAGAAGCAAAGGAGTTTTCTTTAGAAAGTTCTTAATATTCAATCTCTCCGCAGTTGCAGGATTCTTAATAAAAATGGCATTCCTACTACTATTTGAGGCAATTTTTGGTTGGGATGTAATTATTTGTAACTTTGTTGCTTTACTAATTTCCGGATTACTGAACTTTATTTTTGATATTTTTATATTCAAGAAACCAAAGTCTCAAACAACATAAACAAATGAGATATATGATAAAAAACAGATAGAGTTCTATCTGTTTTTTTTATAAATATTAAAACTCCTTTTGATATAAATATGTTTATTAATTGTTATATTCGCATCAAGAAACTTTACAACTAATAATATTATATAGTTTTATTATGACAGGTAAAATAAAAGTTGAGGTTTTAGGACTATCATTCAGTAATCAAGCAGGGCAAAACATTCCATATATTGTTATACTGGGAAGACCTGAAGATAAATTGCGTATTCCAATTATAATTGGTTCAAGTGAGGCTCAATCCATAGCAATTGCTATGGAAAAAGTTCCTGCCCCTCGACCTCTTTCTCACGATATTATTACAACTCTTACAAATGAATTTGATATCACTATCAAAGAGGTGATTATTTATGAATATGAGGAGGGTGTATTTTTTGCTAAAATTATTTGTAATAACAGCTATAAAGAGAGAGAAATTGAATGTAGACCTTCGGATGGTATTGCAATTGCCTTACGGCTTAATATTCCTATTTTTACATATCAAAATATTTTTGATGAGGCTGGTGTAAATGTTGAGGATAAAGTGTCTTCTTCAAAAGGGGATAAAGAAAAGGATAATTATGATAATATTCCTATTGAGGAGCTTAACATAGAGCAACTAAACAAACGCCTAAACAAAGCCATAAAAGAGGAAAATTACGAATTAGCTTCTACTATTAATGAAAGAATTAAGCGTCTAACTGCAAATAATAGCGATGAATAAAATTGTTTATGCTATTAATATTTGAGTGACAACCATAGGACTTTTATATAGGATATTAAATTCTAAATTTTATCTTATAAAATTACATACTACAAGTTTTATATTTTACTTGTTTATTTGTAAATTTGTGAGTTGTAAATATTATTAATAATAAGTTGTATGCAACTCTTTTATGCACCAGATATAGAATCTACCTTAACTCTCCCAGAAGGAGAGTCGCAACATTGCGTAAAAGTACTAAGATTAAATGTTGGTGACACAATAAATATAACCGATGGTAAAGGTAAATTATTTAAAGCCGAAATAACTAATCCTCATCCTAAACATTGTGAAATTAATATTCTAGAGAGTAAAGAGTTTTCGCCAACATGGAGATGCCATATTAAAATTGCCATTGCTCCAACAAAAAATATTGATAGGATTGAATGGTTTACCGAGAAATGCGTTGAGATGGGAATTGATGACATAACTCCAATCAATTGCAGATATTCAGAGCGTAAAGAGATTAAAGCAGATAGGATTGAAAAGGTTATTGTTTCGGCAATGAAACAATCATTGAAGTTTACAAAACCCACTTTATCACCAATGATAAAGTTTAATGATTTTATTAAGCAACCATTTGATGGAGACAAGTTTATTGCTCACTGCCACGAAGGAGAGAAAGTACTTTTAAGGGATGCCTATAAAAAAGGTAATAATTGCTTAATATTAATTGGACCTGAAGGAGATTTCAGCGAAGAAGAGGTTTCTCTTGCATTAGAAAACGGATTTACTCCTATATCTCTTGGAGAGAGTCGCTTACGTACAGAGACTGCCGGTATGGTTGCTTGTAGTACAATTCAAATAATAAATCAATAACATATATTAGTTATGAATCTTAATCTTGATAAACTTAAACATAAATCTTCTGGGCAATTTTTTCTATTCGCAGGTCCTTGCGTTATTGAGGGCGAAGATATGGCTATGGAGATTGCTGAAAAATGTGTAGAGATTACCAATAAATTAAAAATTCCATACGTTTTCAAGGGTTCTTTTAAAAAGGCAAATCGTTCAAGAATTGATTCCTTTACAGGGATTGGTGATGAAAAGGCATTAACTATACTAAAAAAGGTTAGTGAGAGATTTGATATTCCTGTTGTTACAGATATACACTCTCCTGAAGATGCTGAAATGGCAGCGAAATATGTAGATATTCTACAAATCCCTGCTTTCCTTTGCAGACAAACTGATCTATTAGTTGCAGCAGCAAAAACTGGCAAAGCAATAAATATTAAGAAGGGACAGTTCCTGTCTCCTCAAGCAATGAGGTTTGCTGCTCAAAAGATTGTTGATGCTGGTAATAACAATGTTGCTCTTACTGATAGAGGCACCTCTTTCGGATACTACGATTTAATTGTTGATTACAGAGGTATTCCTGAAATGAAAAAATTTGGATTCCCCGTAATATTAGATGTTACACACTCTCTACAACAACCCAATAGTACAGAAGGTGTTACCGGTGGTATGCCAGAGATGATTGAGACTATTGCCAGAGCTGGTATTGCAGTTGGTGTGGATGGACTCTTTATGGAGACTCACCAAGACCCATCGGTAGCAAAATCGGATGGTGCAAATATGCTAAAACTCGACCTAATGGAGCCTCTATTAACTAAACTTGCAGCTATTAGAGAGACCATAAACAAGTTTTAATATAGTTAATAATGAATTCAAAAACATCACCGCATATATTAGGTACTGCTCCAATTGGCAAACTTTTGCTTGAGTACTCTATACCTGCCATTATTGGAATGACAGTAACATCTCTATATCATGTTATCGACAGCATATTTATTGGTCAGGGTGTTGGTGCATACGCAATATCGGGTATCGCTGTTACTCTGCCTTTAATGAATCTCGTTATTGCATTCTGTATGCTTGTTAGTATTGGAGGAGCAACTATATCATCGATATATATGGGGCAAAAGGATATTGAACGTACTACCGCTGTTCTACATAATGTTATAATCCTTTTGATTTTGGTTGGTATTGCTGTTTCATTGTGTACAATACCTTTTCTTGATAAAATTCTCACATATTTTGGTGCAAGTGAAAATACCCTACCATACGCATACGACTTTATGTTTATTATCTTACTTGCAAACCCTATTGCATACGTGTTTGTGGGTTTGAATAATGTTATGCGTTCTACCGGGTATCCACGAAAAGCAATGTACTCTGCCCTACTGAGTGTTGTTGTTAATGTTATTTTAGCTCCAATATTTATCTTCTCCCTTGATATGGGGATAAAGGGTGCAGCACTTGCCACCATCGCATCTCAATTTTGCGGAATGATATGGGTATTGGCGCACTTTATAAACAAAAAGAGTTTTATACGTTTAAAAAGAGGATACTTCTCTCTTCAAAACAAAATCATCAAAAGTATATTGGCTGTTGGTTTAGCACCTTTCTTATTGAATGTTTGTGCTTGTATTATGGTTATATTCTTAAATGGTAGCCTTAAGGATTATGGTGGAGATTTGGCTATTGGTGCATACGGCATTATCAACAGAATGTTGATGCTTGTTGTTATGATTGTTGCTGGCCTTAATCAAGGTATGCAACCTATCTTGGGATATAACTACGGTGCAAAACAGTTTGCCAGAATGTGGAAAACTCTCTTCTATGGAATGTTTGCAGGAACTATAATTACTACATTAGGTTGGGTTATGTTTGTATTCTTCCCTGACCAAGTGGTGGGAATTTTCTCAAACGATGCCACTCTTAATTCTATTGCATCAAATGGTCTTACTATTACAGGTTTGTTCTTCCCTATTGTAGGTGCTCAAATTGTGATAACAAACTTTTTTCAGGCTATCGGAAAATCAAAGATATCAATTCTTCTGTCACTATCTCGACAGATGTTATTCCTCGTTCCGGGTATTATAATACTACCTTACTTTTATGGGACAGATGGTGTATGGATTAGTATGCCTATTTCTGATGCTGCCGCATTCACTTTCAGTATGATTGCTTTTGCATGGATATATAATAAAATTAAAAAAGAGAATAGAAATATAGATTGTATTATTGAGGAATAGTTTCCTGTCAAAAAATTACGATTATGAAAAGTTTAGGAAAATTATTGAAAATAACCGGCATATCAATTGGTGTTATTGTTGGTGTTATATTCATCTTATTATTAGTAATTCCTTTCTTTATAAAAGATAAAGCAGGTGACATTGTTAAGATGGTTGCCAATGAATATGTTAATGCAAAGGTTGATTTTTCGGATTTGGATATAAGTCTTATTAGACAATTTCCAAAAGCTTCTATTGCTATTGATGATTTGAGTATTAATGGCTCTGCTCCATTTGAAGAGATAACTCTAGTATCGGCAAAAAGGATTGAGATTGTTGTTAATCTTATGAGTCTGTTCAGCGATGATGGATACGAGGTTGAACACATTATTTTAAATAAGCCAAATGTTAATGCTGTTATTAATAGTAACAATATTGCCAATTGGGATATAATGAAAGCAAGTGAAAGTGTGGAGGCTGAAGAGATAGATGATGATAACGAGAATAAAGAGGAGATTGAAACAGAGAATGAGTTAGTTACAGATACTATTGAGAGCGATGAGAGTGCTCCCTTCAAGTTACACCTACGCAAGTTCTCAATAGAGGAGGCTAATATATCATATATTGACAGCGTATCGAATATGGCATTTGGCATTGAGGATTTCAACCTATATCTTTCAGGTAATATGAATGATATGCGTACCGATTTGATTATAGAGACAAATATTGATAAATTGAATGCTATAATTGAGGGGGTAAGTTATATTAAGAATGCTACACTTGATGCAGACCTAAATGTGGATGCAGATTTAGAGAATAGCAAATTCACTCTTAAAGAGAATTCAATTGCTCTAAATGCTATTAAACTTAATATTGATGGCTGGGTTGCTATGCCTACCGATGATGCAATAGAGATGGATTTAAGTTTAAATTCATCAACTATAAAGTTCAAAGATATTTTATCGATGATTCCTGCAATTTATCAGAACTCTTTTGAAGACTTAACTGCAAGTGGTAATCTTAAATTAGTTGCTGATGCAAAAGGTATTTTGTCAGGGGATTATCTTCCAGATTTCAAAGTTACTCTTGATGTGAACAATGGTAAAATGGCGTATGAAGGTTTACCTAAAACTATTGATGATATTACTTTAAAAGCAGGAGTTACTCACCCTCAAGGAGATATTGATTTAACTAAAGTTGACGCATCGTTAGGTTTCTCTATCGCTAATAACCCTTTCTCAGTTTCTGCAAAAGTTTCTACTCCTATTAGTGACCTTAATTTTGATGCTGGTGCAAAAGGGGTGTTAAATCTTGGTATGATTAAAGAGGTATATCCATTAGGAGACAGTATTGATATAAACGGAACTTTTGATGCCGACCTTAACTTTAAAGGTAAACTCTCTGACATTGAGAAGGAGCGTTTTGAGAAGATTACAGGAGAAGGATATTTGAATATTACTGATATGCTTTATAAAAGCAGTGATTTACCTGATGTTCTTATTAACAAACTCGCTGTTAGTGTTAGCACTAAGGCTCTTGCTATTAAAGATATGAATATTAAGATTGGCAAGAGTAATGTTAAGGCTAATGGTTCGGTAAACAACTATATTGCTTACCTTCTAAGAGATGAAACTCTAAATGGTTCTCTAAACGTATCTTCTTCTCTTCTTGACCTTAATGAACTTATGGGCGATAGTACCACTGAGAGTGATAACGTTCAAACTGAGGATAGTTCTTCGACTACAAAAGCCGAGAACGAAACAACTGAGAGCGTTGAGGTTATGGAACAGGAAAGCGAACCTTTTGAGATTCCCAAAAATTTAAATCTTACTCTTAAATCAAACTTTAATAAAGTACTATTCCAAAAGATTGTTATTGATAAACTAAACGGAACTATATCGGTTAAAGATGGTGTTGCAAAAATGAATTCTCTTAAGTTTAATGCTTTTGGAGGAAGTGTTGCTGCAAATGGTGAGTTTAATACTGCGAAGGATAAATACAAACCTACTGTTAACTTTAACTTAGATTTGGCAAAGGTTGATTTCAAAACCACCTTTGAACAACTTGATGTTGTTAAAGAGATTGTTCCTTTGTTTGCAAAGACAGGTGGTAATTTCTCTGCTGATATTAAATTAAGCAGTACTTTGGACAAAGACTTCAATCCTGACCTGAATAGTATTGTTGCAATTGGAAGTATAAACTCAAACGAAATTACTATAAGTAATATTGAAGCGTTTAATTTAATTGCTAACAATCTTAAAACTGATGCTCTAAGAAATATTAATGCTGTTAATATTAGGATTCCGTTTGAGGTTAAGAATGGCAAGGTTACAACTAAACCTTTTGACTTAAAGATAAAAGATACTAATATTAACTTAGGTGGAGTAACAGGATTAGATCAAACTATTAATTACAATATCGTTGTTACACTTCCTGAAGACGGTAAAGCATCGCAATATGTTGGCAAAATTCCCGGTACTATAACAGGTACATTTACTAAACCTATTGTTAAGTTAGATTTGGCTTCTATTGCTAAAGAGGCGGTTAAAAACACAATCACCACTCAAATTGAGAAGGCAACGGGTAAAGATATGTCGGAACAGATTGCCAAATTACGAGAAGAGGCAGATAATGCTGCAAACAAACTTGTTGAGGTAGCCAAGAAAGAGGGGGATAAACTTGTTGAGAAGGCAAAAAATCCTATTGCTAAGATTGCGGCTCAAGCCGCTGCTAAAAAGTTAGTTGAAGAGGCAGAGAAACAAGGTGATAAGTTAAGAGCAAAAGCTGAAGAAGAGATCACCAAATTAGAAAGCAAACTATAAATTTAAAAGTTGAATAGAGATAACATAGATTTTAAAGATGGTAAGGTATCAGTTCTTTTTCGAAAGATGCTGATACCTACTTTACTTGGTGCAATATCTATTTGTGCCGTTACTGCCATTGACGGAATTTTTATTGGTCATGGTGTTGGTGCCGATGGAATTGCTGCCGTAAACATTGTTGTGCCTATATATCAGATAATGGCTGGTTTTGGTTTGATGGTTGGTGTGGGATGTTCAGTTGCAACATCTATTCATCTATCTCAAAATAATATTAAAGCTGCAAAACTGAATGTAACTCAAGCTATATTGATTGCATCTTTAATAGTTGCGCTATTTGCATTAGCAGTAATATTATTTCCTAATACCACTGGCAAATTATTAGGTGCCTCTCCTACTCTACTTCCGCAAGTTAGTGATTATTTGGTATGGATTATGCCTAGTTTTGTATTTCAAATGTGGAGTATGATTGGGTTGTTTACTATCAGGATTGATGGCTCTCCCAAATACGCTATGTGGTGTAATATTATCCCTGCTACTCTTAATGCCATATTGGATTGGGTGTTTATATTCCCTTTGAATATGGGTGTTAAGGGTGCTGCCATTGCAACGGGTATAAGTATTATATTTGGTGGCATTATGGCTCTCTATTACCTTATGTTTAGATATAAAACTATTGGTATTACCAAACTTAAATGGAGTGTAACATGTTTAAAATTATCACTTCGTAATTTTGGGTATCATTGTAAGATTGGTTCTTCTACTCTTTTAGGCGAGATGACACTTGCGGTGCTTATTTATGTAGGTAATATAATATTTATGCACTACCTTGGTGATGATGGTGTGGGGGCATTTGGCATTGCTTGTTACTATATGCCTTTCTTCTTTATGGTTGGTAATGCTATTGCCCAATCGGCTCAACCTATTATTAGTTTTAATTATGGTATTGAGGATTGGAAAAAGATTAGAGAAACAAGATCTCTCCTTCTGAAATATTGTATCGTTAGTGGAGTTATAGTTTCTACACTATTTATATTCTTCCCTAAGGAGTTAGTTGTTCTCTTTGTTGATGCTAATAGTAAGGCTGGGGAGATTGCAATAGAGGGATTCCCTCTTCTTGCATCTGGTATTTTATTCTTTATTCTAAATGTTGCTATTATTGGTTATTTCCAAAGTATTGAACTTATAAAGAGAGCAACATGGTTTGTCCTTCTAAGAGGTTTTATAATTCTTATTCCTTGCTTTATTCTTCTACCAATGCTTTTAGGTACTACTGGTATGTGGATTGCTATGCCTGTTGCCGAGTTTATTACACTAATTGCAATTGGTGCAACATTAAGAAGATAATTCTATAAGCAATATATCCTCTCAATAAACTATTTTTCTTTGTTTATTGTTATCATCTATATTTATTTACAAAAAGGTTATGACTGAAGATAAGAAAAAGTTATTCTTAATGAAGTTTTATGATACTGAAATTAATATTGCAATACTTATTTTGCGATGTTTTGTTGGTGTTATGATGCTTACTCATGCTATTGATAAAATGGAGAATTTTAGTACTATTGCAGAGAACTTTCCTACTCCGTTTGGTATTAATTCTTGGGTAGGTCTTACCTTTATTACTATTGCAGAGCTGGGGTGTTCTATAATGATTATTGTTGGTATTGCTACCCGCCTCGCCTGTTTTATTATGATACTGGCAATGAGCACCGCAGCTTTTTTTACATTCCCAGTTTTTATTTTGAAACAGAGTGAACTTGCTATGATGTATTTAGCTATTTACATTGTTTTATTTATTTTGGGTGGTGGTAAGTATGCAATTGACCGCCTTATTCATCGTATATACGAAAATAGTAAGACGGTCAAAAGATAGATATGTTTTTATGTTATTCTTAGAACTTTAAGCCAAAGGTAAAGGTTATTGAGTTTTGCTTTGTCTTTATCTCAGAACTTGAGGGTATTAGTTCTACCCCATTTGATAGTATTGGTGAATATGCAAATAGATCGGATTTTTGTGTATAGTGTTGATATGCAAAATCGAGATAACATACTTTAAATTTATATCCTATTCCGCCACTATAATACGATCCGTTTCCCGGTAACATATACATGGTTTGCATTCCTGCGGTTGGCACCTCTACATTTACATCCTTTAACTCGGCTTTTATTGGTGAGAGTTGTATTGCATATCCAGCTCTTAGTGATAGGGCATTTGTGGCTCTGAATTCTAATCCTGCCTTTACGGTATGACCTGCTTTGAAACATGCTTTATAAAACTCGTTTTCTATTGGGAAGTCATCTCCATTGCTCTCTTTCATCTTTACATTGTTGTAGCCTATATATTGGTAATCTGCTGAGATTATAGCCCTTTTACCTGCCACATACGAAGCACCTGCTTGAAAACTCCAAGGTGTTCGTATCTTTATGGTATTGGTTGCTACTGCCGGTGTTTGTTGATATTCATCAATCTCCTCTCGTGTTTGTTTTGTTATAAACTTATTATCAACAGAGGCATCCATTGATTGGTCAATATTAAAGAATGTTGGTGTATGTATGGTTGCTCCTAATCGTAAATTGTCGGTTAATCGGGCAATTATTCCAAACTTACCATTAAATCCTATTCCTCGCATATTATAGTATGTATAATACTGATAGTTAGCTGATGCTATGTTCTGTTCCTGATTATTTTTATCAACATATACTCCTTGTGTATTATATAAATCTTCGGTGTAATAGATACTACGCGTTACACTGAAATCGCGAATACCTAATGCAAGTCCAAAATAGAATCTGTCACTAACGTTTCCTCCAAAGTTAATGGTATATTCATCGTTTCTTCCATCCTCTAATATTGTTGTGTAGGATGAGCCTGTTGATTGTCCCGGTGTGAATAAGCCATAATATGTTGATGCTCCATCATAATCGGGAGAGATCAAATATGATTGGTAACCCAATATAGACAACCAAGGTGATGTGGTGTCGTAATACGAATCTTTGGCTTCTGTTACAACTAAATCGGTTGATGGTATGCCATTTGTTACCGTCTCAAGATAGTTTGTAAACGAAGCGTTTAACTCGAGTGTTGCGGCATTATACTTACGTTTGTAAGATTGATTACGATTATAGGTTACTCCTAAATTAAAGTTTACCAATCCACTCGACTTTCCTGTAAAGAAGGTTGTTATCAATGATAGGTTATCAAAGGTAAATGCTCCTTTTTTTGCGGTTTCGGCATTAGCAGATGAGTTGGCTGTCCATTGACCTCCCATTGATGCAGAGACTTCGGATGAACGATATACTCCTATTCCAGCAGGGTTTTGTACTATTGCCGATGGATCGCCTCCAAGAGAGGTAAATGCTCCTCCCATTGATACGTAACGTGCCGTACCTCTTATTTGTGATGAAGATATATTATATACATCCATTGCATTTTGCGAAAACATTGCAATCGGCAATAACATTAGTATCGATATTATGGTTACTCTTTTCATAGTCTTATTATTGTTTATCTTGATCCTCTACCGCCTACACTACGTCCTGATGAACTTTGTATAGGTGACCCTGAACTCATTCTGCCACCGCTACTACTTCCGCCATTACCTATTGATGAAGGTCTTCCACTTGAACTACCTGGCGAATAGCTTTGACGTGCAGGTGTTGACGTTGAGGGTTTTGAGTATGATGGTCGGCTAAATGAACCTCCGCTCTTTGATACACCTTTATTATTTCCTCCTGATGATGGTCTTCCGTTATATGACGGAGTTGACTTTTTAGGAGTTGTGTTTGCTTTATTGGGGGCTACCGAATGGTTATTATGCGATGGTTGTGTTGCTCCATTATATCGTATTGCTCCATCAGTACGACCTCCAGTTCCTACTGAACCTCCGGGATTATAACGATGCCCACTATTATTATTTGGTTTTGGCTGTGGGCGATATTCTGGTTTATGTGGTGGAGGCGGTGTTGGTCTATATCCTGGATATGGACGTGGTGGGTAATATCCTGGATATGGTCTTGTTGGATGATAACATGGGTAGTATGGGTTATAGGCTGTTGGCCAATACCATGGATCGTATCTCCAAGAGTTATAATACCATGAGTTATAGTACCATGGAGAATAATACCACGATGAATATGTGGTGTACCATGGTGACACCCAAGGAGTTGTTATTATATTAATTGATGCTACGTATGGAGTGTAATCATCCTCTATTAGATAGATGTCGTTATAATCTGAATCAATTACATAAATTCCTACTTCGGGGTTGTGGAATCGTTTAATACGCTCGGTATATTGTAAATTACTACTTCCTATATCATTTACATAATAGGTTTGAGTAGTAGTGGTTGTTGTAGTTGTTGTTTGTGGCACTACCTCTTGTGGTGCTACCTCTGATGTTGTATAGCCTGATGTATATCTACGGTTATAGGCATCAACATCCATATCTTGTATTGTTGATACAGATTGTGTTTGAGGTAGGGTTTGTGTTGTTGGTATTGTAGTAGTTGTTGTCTCTACTGTTTTAACCTCCGATATTACCTTTTTTGATATCTTTGCATCGGTCTTTGGAGAGTAATATATATCATCATCAAAGACTGAACGTTGTGCAATTGCTGGAATTGACAACATTAACATCAATGCTATAAAAATTCTCCTTGTCTTCATAATAAAAATAGTTTTTGGTTTCTATCTTATTGACAATTCTAATTTGAAAAGGTTTAGAGATTGTTTTGAGAATATTCTGTTTTTCTATTTTTTTTGTAAAGATAACTATTTATATTGTTTGACGCAAATTTACAGCAAGATGGTATAAAATTGGAGCGGATCTTGCTCACGCAATACCCGCTCCTTCGATAAAGAAAATAGGAAATATATAAAACACAATTGGCTCGCTTCGCTCGCCCATGTTGCTAACGCTCGGCATAGTTTATGCAAGCATAACTCTGCTCTTGCTTAAACGCAACATTGGCTCTTTTTTATCAATTTATTTCTCGCCCATGTTGCTAACGCTCGGCATAGTTTATGCAAACATAACTCCTCTCTTGCTTAAACGCAACATTGGCTCTTATTTATCAATTTATTTCTCGCCCATGTTACTAACGCTCGGCATAGTTTATGCAAACATAACTCCTCTCTTGCTTAAACGCAACATTGGCTCTTATTCTATGTTATTGCAATTTGACTCACCAGTCTTTGTCGTTAACACTCAGCATAGTTTATGCAATTCTATATATATAACAATTAATGTTATAAGATTGTTCAGTCCGATTCAATATTTTTTATCGGTTTTAAATCGAATGAGAAGGTTATTAAACTCAATCCCCAGTAGATAAATGCTAATGCACTTAAGAATAATACTGTAAAAGAACTCATATAAGGTGTATAGAAAAACATAAACGATATGAATATCATTAGTACTCCATTCAAAAGGTATAACCACCACGAACTATATACATTCCGCATTGATATTGATGATACTATATTGTTCACTCCTTTAAACAAGAATACAAAAGCAAAGAAGAAGGGTAATAATAACTCGCTTAACACAATGTTTCCTAATAACAGGAAGCCTAAAAAGATATCTATTATTCCTCCTGCTAACCACCACCCCCAACTATGTTTGTTCCGCTTTGTATCTGATGATATCAACAATTGAACTATTCCATAAGCAACTAATGCCCATCCAAGTAACATCGCTACTACTTCGTATCCTATTGCTGGAGAAAATACTATCCATAACCCAAATGGAATGAATAAAATTCCGACTAACATAAATACCCACCAGAATTTGGTCTTACCCCAAAAATGTATTACTGAAATGTCCATAACTTTATTTTTTTCCTTTATAACAAATATATACGAATAGTTGTTCAATGGTTATTATTTTTTTAGCTCGCCACAAAAAATATTGAAACAAGTTTCTTCTTTTTCGCTCGCTTATTCGTATCTTTGAGGTAAACCTCGAATATACTTTCGCTCGCTGCAAAAAATATTGAAACAAGTTTCTTCTTTTTCGCTCGCTTATTCGTATCTTTGCAAGATGAAACATTTTTTGAGTGTAATATTACTGTTAGCTCTAAGTATGGTCTCTCTTTATGCTCAAAAAAAAGAGAAGATTGGAGAACCATACGCTTGGCGTTTATCAGAGACTTTAGGTACCCGATACAGAGTGCCTATTGACACTCTTCATCTTAACTTCTTTCAAACCGACCAACCATACTCTTGGGATGATGGCTCTACTGGTGCTGGATATTTAGGCGGTCCTTCAATGTCGAGGATTATTTTCAACAGAAAAGAGACGGAGCAATTTATGTTTAAAACTCCTTTTATGCGTAATATCGTTACTCCTCAAACTTATACTTTCTACAATACTCGTATTCCTATGTCTCTGCTTTCGTATATGAGCGGAGCAAGTAAAGAGAATAGAAACGATGATTTAAAGGCTACCTTTTCGGCTAACGTCAATAAAAATCTTGGATTTGAGGGTAATGCTCAATATCTATATAATAAAGGTTTTTATGCCCGACAACGTACTAAAAACTTTAATTGGCAATTGGCAGGTAACTATATTTGCGATAAATATCAGTTAGATGTTATGTTTAATGCTTATAGTTTAGTTATGCAGGAGAATGGCGGTATTGCTGATGATGCTTTTATTCTTCGCCCCGATGAAGTTAATAATGGAAGAGGTGGTGTTGATGAAAAGGATATTCCCGTAAACCTTAATGGTGCTCTTACTCGACTTAAAGGCAAGAACGTTTATGCTACTCACAGATATAATCTGGGTAATTACAAAACCAAAATTATTGATGATACTCTAAAGGTTGAGGAGTATGTCCCTATTATGAGTTTTATTCACACCTTTGATTTTGAAGATAATCAACGTAGTTTTACCGATAGGAATGCTGATGATAACAAAAACTATTTCAAAAACTCATATATTGATGATAGTGTAACAAACGATACTACGTCGTATTGGAAACTTAGTAACACTCTTGGAGTTTCGCTTTCTGACTCTTTTACAAAGAAGGCAAAGATGGAGATTTCGGCTTTTGCTACTTATGAGGTGCGTAGATTTAAACTTATGCCTACTCCCTCGCCCCAATCGGCAAATACCAAACCACAATTACCTATGCTTCCTGATGAATCGTATCCTTATGCAGTGGAACAAAATATGTTCTCGGTTACTGATAATATTGTTTGGGTAGGAGGAGAAATTTCGAAACGCAAAGGTGCTATTTTCACTTACGATGTTAAAGGCAAATGGGGTTTGACAGGGTCGGAACTTGGTTCAATGGATATTTATGGTGATATTCAATCGAAATTTAAGTTCTTAAAGGATTCACTAACAATTAAAGCATACGGATTTTTCAAAAATATGGAACCTACATTCTATACAAAACGATACAACTCAAATCACTTTGTATGGAATAACGATTTCGGTAAAATACGTAAATTCAGAGTTGGAGGCGAAGTTATGATTCCCGGCTGGGGAACATACCTAAATGTTGGATTTGAAAATATTCAAAACCACGTATATTTTAATAAAGAGAATTTGCCCACGCAAGAGAGTGGAAACATTCAACTATTTACGGCAACTCTTAAACAGAAACTTAAATTTAGCATTGTTCATCTTGATCTTGAGGCAATTTACCAAATGTCGAGCAAACAGAGTGTGATACCTGTTCCTGCTCTATCAGCATACGGCAACCTATATGTACTATTTAAAATAGCAAAAGTGTTAGAGACTCAAATTGGTGTTGATTGCCGATATAATACTCTTTATTACAGCGAAATATACAACCCTGCAACTGCTACTTTTAGAGTTCAGGATGAATACAAAGTGGGCAACTACCCTTTTATGAATGTATATGCCAATATGAAACTAAAAATGGTGCGTTTCTATGTTATGTATGCTCACTTTAATAAAGGATTATTTGGAGGCAACAACTATATGAATATGCCACATTATCCAATGAATCCCGCATCGTTTCAGTTTGGCGTAAGCGTTGATTTTGCAAACTAATACTCTATTTATGAAAAGAGTTATTAAAGGAAATATAATATTATACTTTGCTCTACTTGCTGTTGTTATTATGGCTATGATTGTTATTAAAACGCATATCATTAACCATAAACCCGCAGAACGTGATTATCAAGAGATAGCAAACGACACCCTCCGTTTTGTAACAAATATTTATCACGATGATTTAATTGAAGGGATAAATCTTGTTAACTTTGAGGTTGCCGAACTTATTGGAGAAGAGAGCGGACTTGCATACAAAATTGACACTATTAATAGTTTAACTGAGAGTATAAGACTTTTAAACAATAACAAGTATGACGTTATTGCACGTCCAATATTTGCAACAACAGCCAACAAAGAGCGACTATTATTTACTAAGACAATTGACAGAAACGAAAATAGTTTAGTAGTTGTTCAACGCAAAGATGGTGGTATTAAGACCAACCTTGATTTAGTTCAAAAGAGTGTAAGTATTATTGATGATGAAAGTATTAAGATGATTATAAACAATATTGCTTACGAAATCGGAGATTCTATTAAAATAGATGTAAGAGAAAATTGTAGCGCAGAACAACTTATTGTTATGGTTGCAGACTCAACAATAGACTACGCAGTGTGTGGTTATATGATTGCTAAACGTATGAAAGAGTTTCTCCCTCAACTTAACATAGATACAAAGATAAGTATTCCAATACCACAGGCATGGGGCGTAAGGCACTCCTCCGCTAATCTAAAAGATAGTTTGGATGTGTGGTTAGAAAGAGTAAAAAACGGAGAGAAATATAAAAGATTAATGAACAAATATGGATTTTAATAGTTATATAGTGGAGAGGAAAGAGTTCTCCACTTTTATTTTGTACATTAAAATTTATATTTATGAAGAAAAGTATCATTTTCGGTTTAGGAGTTTGCTCAGTTATTGCACTAATAGGATGTAGCAAAACAAACAATCAAAAGAATTATCAAGTAATTGAAACAGTTAGCCAACCCAACGACAGTATGATGATTGTCAGCGGAATTATTGCTGAACCAACAGGAGGAGATAGTTTATCGATAGTATCAATGGAAGGCGACACTATTTGGTTTACAAAGAATGGTGCAATAGTTGAAGGTAGCGGTATTATAATTGGTGATTCTGCAATTGTATATTATACTGTTAGTGATATGATCCCAAACGCAACACCTCTACAAGCAAAAAAAATTGTAACTAAAAAGGCAATGCAAAAGAACAATACAATGCATAAAAGTAGCAAGAAGTAATATTTATAATTAGCAAAAATAACTAAAAGTCATAAAAGGAGAAATCTGATTATGACTTTTTTTATTAAATAAAAGAGTGAAAGCAAAATTGCAATAAATTGTAATATAGGCATTTGAAAGAATAAATAAAAATAAAATATTTTTTTGGTCAAAAAAGTTTGATAAAAATTTGGTGATAATATAAAAACTTCATATCTTTGCATCGCTTTTGAAAGATAAAGCAACCCGTTTTAAGTGTAAGGCGGTTTTGGAGAGATGGCAGAGTGGTCGATTGCGGCGGTCTTGAAAACCGTTGAACTGAGAGGTTCCGGGGGTTCGAATCCCTCTCTCTCCGCCAACAGATTAAAGAGTTTGAACGATTGTTCAAACTCTTTTTTTATATATCTATTTTAGAATAAACTTGTTTAATAATAAAATAGGTATATAAAAAAGAGAGGTTATACGAAGTATAAATCTTTAATCTGTTGGCAAGGAGACCTACGGAGTATTGGGATGCACGAACGAAGATGAGTGAATCCCTTTAATTGCGGACGTGGCAGGCCACGTCCCTACTATCAAATTTATTTGACAATAGGGATAAAGCAAAATTAGGAATAAACATCTATGATGTTTCTCTAATTGCTTGAACAGCATCTCTTCACAGGGATGCACAAACGAAGGTGAGTGAATCCCTTTTTAATGCCAGAAAAGCATTTAAAGCCTAAAAGAGAAGATAGTACTAATTGCTTGAACAGCATCTCTCCATAGGGATGCACAAACGATGGTGAGTGAATCCCTTTTTAATGCCAGAAAAGCATTTAAAGCCTAAATGGTTAGTAGAAAATTGATAGTCTTACCTCCTCTCCTATGTATTCATCTTTTTATACTCTTTTGGGGAGATTCCTGTATATAGTTTAAAATATTTTCGGAAGGTGAATTGCTCAGGGAAGTTTAGTTCGCACGATACGTCTTTGATAGTTGTATTATTTTGACGTAATAATTTTTTTGCCTGATTTATTGTTACAAGCGCTATCCATTGCGAAGGGGTACGTCCAGATGCTTTTTTTATTATTCGGGTAAAATGATTTGGGGAGAAGTTTAGCGCATCGGCATAGAAACTTACCTCTCTGTGATTTTTATAATTTTGAAATAGATAGAATACAAATTTTATCATTATACTCCGCTCTTTTTCATTCTTGACTGTTTCAAAATCTTGTTGACGAAGAAATATTCTTGCGTACTCTAATATTGTGGTTTGCTCTAATAGTGCTATTATATTTTGCACTACTGTGTGTTGCTTTGATGATTGACTGAGGGTTAACAACTCCTCTTTGTAACCATCAATCAAACTTTTGCGATATAGAAAATCTTCTTGCTCTTTTGGGGTACAAGTTAAATAAAATTTGTTTTGTTGCAGGAACTCTTGTACTACTTCTATGTTTACCTCAGCAATAGGAGCGAGTACATCTATCTCATCTTTGAATATGGTTACGATATTAAAGTCTTCCGACTTATGTTTTACCTTTATCTGTATTAACGGTGATTTTATAATGGCATCTCCCGCTTTTAAACAACATAGTCGGTCATTTACTACCATTTCGCAACTTCCTTGTGTACATAGGAAGAGTGCGAAATATATTTCATTATCGGGGCTTTCAAATATATCCATATAACAAAGATAAATATTTTGACTAAACTAATTACCTATTTTTAGGAGTAAAATGAGTTTTATGATGGATTTTGCTCAATTTTTGCTAAGTATTGGCATTTGTTTTATATTTGATAAGGTATATCTTTGTGTCATAATTTTCAATGTAATGAAGTTATGAAGCGTTTTTATCTATTATTTGCACTGACTGTTTTTTCATTGTTTGTTTCTGCCCAATCTTTAGAAGAGTGCAGATCTCTTGCTAAGGAACACTACCCTGAGATAAGTCAGTATGATTTGATTAGCAAAACGGAGGAGTACAATTTATCTAATGCTACAAGGGCTTGGATTCCTCAGGTTATGTTGTCGGGGCAGGCTACTTATCAGTCGGCTACTCCTACTTATCCTGATGCTTTTAAGAAGATTATGCAGAGCAACGGTATGAATATGGTTGGTATTGATAAGGACCAATATAAAATTGCTATTGATGTTACTCAAAGTATTTGGGATGGTGGTCAATCAAAAGCAAATAGGGCAATTGCAGAAGCTGAGGCTAAGGAGCAACGTAGCAGGGTTGATGTGTCGTTGTATGATTTGCAATCGAGAGTTGATAATATTTATTTTGGTATTTTACTCCTTGATGAGCGTATAGAGCAGACTAATGCTTTGATTGATTTGTTAGAGAGCAACCTAAACAGGATACGTTCTTACTATAATAATGGCATTGCAATGCTGAGTGATGTTGACGCTATTGAGGCTGAATTGCTTTCGGCTAAACAGACTCTTACTCAGGTTGAGGCATCGAGAGCAAGTTATCGCCAAATGTTGGAGATATTTATTGGACAACCTTTGAAAGACAAAATATTGAAACGCCCCAATATGTGCGAGGTTACTAATCGTACTTCTCTTCGCCCTGAACTCTCTCTCTTTGATGCTCAACAGAATAAATTCAAGGCACAAAGCAAGGCTATTAATTCGTCTGTTATGCCTCAATTTAGCGCTTTTGCTCAAGGGTATTATGGTTACCCCGGTATGGATATGTTCAAGAGTATGGTTTCAGATGATTGGAGTTTAAATGCTATTGTTGGTGTGCGTATGATGTGGAATATTGGAGCATTTTATACTAAGAAGAATAATATAGAGAAACTGAATATTGCTCAAAAGCAAATTGATGTTCAACGCAATGTTTTTTTGTTTAATACTCAATTGCAAACTACCCAATATGATGGAGAGATTGCCCGTTTAAACAAAGCGATTAAAGATGATGACAGAATTGTTGAACTTAGAACGAGAGTGCGTAAGGCTGCGGAATCGCAACTTGAAAATGGAGTTATTGATGCTACTGATTTGCTTCGTAAGATTACCGATGAGACTACTGCTATTTTAAATAGAAGCACTCACGAGATTGAACTTTTACAGGCTATATATAAACTTAAAAATACTTTAAACCAATAGGATATGAAACGATTTGTATATATTACCATAACATTACTTATGGTTTCGTGTGGAGATAAGAGCGAATTTGACGCTCAGGGTACTTTTGAGGCTACTGAGGTTATTGTTTCTTCGGAGGCTAATGGCAGAATTATTAGTTTTAATATTGAAGAGGGTAATATGGTTGATGCCAATACTATTATTGGAACTATTGATAGTGTTCAACTTTATCTTCAACGTAAACAACTTGAGGCTCAACAATCGGCTCTTCTTGCTTCTCGCCCCGATATTAAGAAACAGGTTTCTTCATTAAAAGAGGAGATTGCTAAACAGAAGGTTGAGTTAAAACGCATAGGTAATATGCTACGTGATGGTGCGGCTACTCAAAAGCAGTATGATGATATTGAGGCTCATATTCGTATTTTAGAGGGTAAATTGGATGCTACGCTCTCTACTCTCACAAAGAATGCTTCTACTATTGATGATAACTCTGCTGCATTAGAGGCTCAAATCTCGGCTCTTGATGATAGAATTGAGAAGTGCAAAATTGTATCTCCTATAAATGGTACTGTTTTGGTTAAGTACGCTGAAGCAGGAGAACTTGCAACAGTTGGCAAACCTCTTATGAAGATTGCTGACCTTGAGAATATTTATCTTCGTGCATATTTTACTTCAAACCAACTTGCTGATATTAAATTGGGAGAGAGCGTTACTGTTATTGCTGACTTTGGAGAAGATAATCGTTATGAGTATGATGGCAAAATAACTTGGATCTCGGCTGAGAGTGAATTTACTCCCAAAACTATTCAAACTAAGGAGTCTCGCTCTAATTTAGTGTATGCAGTAAAGATTGCGGTTAAAAACGACGGTCGTATTAAAATTGGTCTTTCTGGCGAAGTTAAATTATAGTATGAATGCAATAGAGGTTGATAATCTGAGTAAGAGTTACGGCAAAGTTGAGGCCTTAAAAGGTGTGTCGTTTGAGGTGCGAAAGGGAGAACTTTTCGGACTTATCGGACCTGATGGTGCTGGTAAAACTACGTTGTTCCGCATACTTACTACCCTTCTCAATCCTGATTCGGGATGTGCAAAGGTGGAGGGTTGTGATACTGTAAAAGATTATCTATCTATACGTTCAAGGATTGGCTATATGCCTGGAAGATTCTCTCTATATCCCGATTTGTCAGTTGAAGAGAACCTGCAATTCTTTGCTGCTCTGTTTGGTGTTACAATAGAGGAATCGTACGATTTGGTTGCTCCTATATATAAACATATTGAACCTTTCAAGAGTCGTAAAGCAGGAAAGTTATCGGGAGGTATGAAGCAAAAACTTGCTCTTTCGTGTGCTTTAATTCATCGCCCAAGTGTATTGTTTTTGGATGAGCCTACAACGGGAGTGGATGCTGTTTCGCGTAGCGAGTTTTGGGATATGCTTTCGGATTTAAAATTGAAAGGTATTACAATAGTTGTTTCTACTCCTTATATGGATGAGGCAAACCGTTGCGACCGGATTGCTCTTTGCAACGAAGGCTCTATTTTGAGGATTGATACACCAGATAGGATTGTTAAAAGTTTTGATTCAAAACTATATGGTATTAAAGCTAAAAATATGTTTGCTCTTTTAGAGAGGAGCAGAAATTTTAAAGGTGTTGTTAACTGCTATCCTTTTGGAGAGTGGCACCATATTATTATTGACAACGAGTTTGATATAGAAGCGTTAAAAAAAGAGAACAGCCATACTGAAGGTTTTGAGATTGAGAATGTAAATGCCTCTATTGAAGATGTGTTTATTAAATTGATGAAGCAATGAACGATATAGTTATTTCTGTTAAAAATCTTACTAAACAATTTGGCAACTTTATTGCCGTTGATAACATATCGTTTGATGTGAAGAGAGGTGAGATTTTTGGTTTCCTTGGTGCTAATGGTGCCGGTAAAACTACCGCTATGCGTATGTTGTGTGGTCTGAGTTATCCAACCTCGGGCAGTGGTAGTGTTGCAGGCTTTGATGTTATGCGAGAAGGTGAGATGATAAAAAAACATATTGGCTATATGAGCCAACGTTTCTCGCTCTATAACGATCTTACTGTTTGGGAAAATATGCGTCTGTTTGCCGGCATCTACGGAATGTCTAAAAATGATACCGAAGCGAGAGCGACTGAGTTACTTACGCAATTAAACTTTTTGAATGAGAGGGATACTCTTGTTAGTGCATTACCTCTTGGGTGGAAACAGAAGTTATCGTTTGTTATTGCAACTATTCATTCGCCTGAGGTGGTGTTTTTAGATGAACCTACGGGTGGTGTTGACCCAATTACAAGACGTCAATTTTGGGAACTTATATATAAGGCTGCTGAGAGTGGCACTACTATTTTTGTTACCACACACTATATGGATGAGGCGGAATATTGTTCGAGAGTTTCAATTATGGTGGATGGCGAGGTACGTGCCTTAGACACACCTACTCGTCTTAAAGAGGAGTATGGTGTTGAGTCAATGGATGAAGTTTTTCGTATTTTGGCTCGTAAAGCAAAGAGAGGAGAGTAATTTAATGAAAGGGAATTTTGGTTCATTTGTAAAAAAAGAGTCGCTTCATATTCTGCGAGATAAGCGTACAATGTTAATTGTTATGCTTATCCCTGTTGTACTTATGATTCTTTTTGGGTTTGCAATATCTACTGAAGTGAACAATATTCGTGTGGCTGTTGTGGCTCCTGAACGTACTGACGGAATTTGTGATGCTGTTGAAAAAATTTCGCAAAATAGTTATTTTACTTTTTGCGGATATATAAATAATGATGACGTTGATAATAAGTTACGTACAAATGATGTTTGTGCTGTTATTGTATTTGCATCGGATTATGACAGACGTGTTGCTCTTGCCTCAGAGGGTGTTCCCTCAAAGCCCGTTATTCAGTTGATTGTTGATGCCTCTAATGTTAATAGTGCTGGTGCTGCTACTGCTTACTTACAGAACATATTATTGGGGAGGGAATCGCAACAATCAATGTTTGAAACACGTATGTTATTTAACCCTCAGATGAAGAGTGCCTATAATTTTGTTCCTGGTATTATGGGGCTTATCTTTATTCTTGTTTGTGCAATGATGACCTCTGTTTCAATTGTTCGCGAAAAAGAGATGGGCTCTATGGAGGTTTTACTTGTTTCTCCCGTTAGACCTGTTAAGATTATTTTTGCCAAGATGATTCCCTATTTTGCTATTTCGTGTATTGTTCTTATTACAATTTTAATGTTGGCTCATTATCTGTTAGAGGTTCCTATGACGGGTGGTGTTGGGGGTATTCTATCAATTTCGATATTATATTTGATTCTTTCTCTTGCTCTTGGATTATTAGTATCTACTATCGCAAAGACTCAGGTTGTTGCTCTATTGATTTCGGCTATGGTTTTGATGATGCCTATTATGATGCTTTCAGGATTACTATTCCCTATTGAAAATCTCCCTAAGTTTTTTCAGGTAGTTTCGAATATAGTTCCTGCCCGTTGGTATATTGACGCAGTGCGTAAAATGATGATTCAAGGTGAATCTATTACTGCAGTTTGGCAAAATTGTGCTATTCTTTTTGGTATGACTGTTGCACTACTTGGTATCTCATTGAAAAAGTTTAATGATAAACTCGAATAGATTTATGCGTACGTTTATTGTATTACTTCAAAAAGAGTTCTTGCAGATTTGCCGTAACTCGTTTCTGCCAAAATTGATTATTGCATTTCCTATAATGCTAATGCTAATTATGCCTCTTATTATGACAATGGATGTGCGTAATGTTAATGTTGCTATTGTGGATATGGATTGTTCTTCTGTTTCTCGCAGGATTGCTTCTCATATTGAGGCTTCGGACTATTTTTCTCTGAAACAAACGTCCTCTGAATACCCTCTTGCTTTGAGTGCTTTGGAAGAGGGAGATATTGATGTTATTGTTCAGATTCCTAAAGATTTTGAACGTAATATGATGACATCTCCCGAAAGAATTAGCATTACTGCTAATGCAGTTAATGCCACAAAGGGTAGTATGGGTATGCAATACGTTATTCAGACTATTGCTTCATCACTGAAAGAGGTCAAAAACGAGAATAGTGCGATTGCTACATCAGAATTAATTACTATTGAGAATAGATATAATCCAACGCTTAATTATAGGCACTATATGATTCCTGCCCTAATGATTATTATATTTATTCTTATTTGCGGATTTCTTCCTGCATTGAGTATTGTTGGAGAGAAAGAGAGTGGAACTATTGAACAGATTAATGTTACTCCTGTTTCGAGATTTAGTTTTATTCTTTCAAAACTTCTGCCTTACTGGATTATAGGTTTGTTTGTGGTTACTATTGCTATGATTATTGCTCGATTGGTTTATGGTCTTGCCCCAATAGGTTCAGTTGGTACAATTTATTTGGGAGCATTGCTCTTTATATTAACTATATCAGGGTTAAGCCTAACGGTTGCCAATTTTTCAGAGACTATGCAACAGACTATTTTTGTTATGTTCTTTATTATTATGGTTAATATGCTTATGAGCGGTTTGCTTACGCCTATTGACTCAATGCCTGAATGGGCTCAGAACTTTACACTGATATTACCCCCAAGATTCTTTATTGAGATTCTTCGCTCTGTTTATCTTAAAGGTACAACAATTACAGAGTTATGGAATAACTTTATGGCACTGGGTATTTTTGCTATTATATTTAACTCCCTTGCTGCTATTACATATAAAAAGCAGAGTTAATAGGAATTGTTATATATACAAATAAAGGACAGATTTGAAATCCGTCCTTTATTTGTATTATGCCGGATATTACTATTTTTTATATTGTTCTAATTCGGGTAACAACTCTTTTATTTTTGCAACACGATTTGCATCACTTGGGTGTGTACTCATAAACTCAGGCATTGATGCTCCACCTGTACTCATAGACTCCCAGAATGAGACTGCCACTGAGGGATCATATCCCGCCATTGTCATAAATATCAATCCTAATTTATCTGCCTCATACTCTTGTTTACGAGAGAATGGCAACATAACTCCGTAATTTGCTCCCAATCCAAAGATTGTTTCGCCCCATAGTTGTGCTGTTTCAGATTTTCCTGATAGTATTCCGGACAATGTTTGCGATCCTGCTGATAGTATCATTTGCTGACTAATACGCTCATTTGAGTGTTTTGCAACAGCATGAGCTATTTCGTGTCCAATTACCACTGCTAACTCATCCACACTTTTTGTATATGGTAACAACCCGTCATATACTACTACTTTACCTCCCGGCATACAGAATGCATTTGCTGTACTATCATGGGTTAACACAAACTCCCACTCATATCCTGAGATTTGAGAGCTCATTCCAACAGACGCTAAATAATTTTCAACTGCTTTTTGAATTTTTAATCCACATTCTGCAACTACTTTTGCACTGATTGTATCAGGTGATGGTTTTGCTGTTGAAATGTAGTCGTTATAACTTTGTAGCCCTAATGCCAAAACCTCTTGATCGCTAACTAACAGAAATTGTTTACGATCAGTCAATGGCACTGTACTACACGCCGTTAGAATTACTGCTATCAGCAGTATTAAACAATTTAATTTTTTCATCTTGATTTATTTTTATTTATTCCAATTTTTATAGGGGTTTCCTATTAAATTTGAATTGTAATATCGGGGATCGGAGGTTACCTCCTCTCCTACCCACTCAGGCAAGACAAACTCCTCTTGTTCATCTGAAAGTTCAATCTCCGCAACTACTAACCCTTGATTATCTCTTAAGAACTCATCTATTTCCCATATATGATCATCCTCTGCCTTATATAAATACCTGTTTTTTTCTATTACGGGTTTTTCACATAAATTATCAATAATCTCTTTTGCCTCAACAACCGGAATCGCGTATTCATATTCAAGACGAGTGGCTCCTATATTTTCGCCTTTAATAGTTATGTACCCTTTATCTCCTTTTATTCGCACTCTTACCACTCGCTCTTTTTGAGATATTAGATAGCCCTGCAAGATATATGTTACATTTGATTGAGATCTATATTGATTATCTGTTACCAAATATTTACGTTCAATCTCTTTTCCCATTATGATTTTTTTTGCAATTCGTATGCGAAGATAATACAGTTTTTTTAGATTCTTTGATTTTGTTATTCTCTTTTTTGCTATTATTTTCTTATTTTTTTGAAATATTTAATATTTAATTTATTATTTTTTGATAACAAATGCAAAATGGATAAAATATAGGAAATATAAAACAATAAGTTAGGGATATTTTTTGTACCTTTGCAGTCGATTTTTAATGGTAAATTTGAGTAATTTAATGCGTAAATATTTAATAATATTATTTGCTACTATCTCGACACTTCTTTTTGCAATGCCGACTTCGGTGCAAGCGCAAACTACATACGTTTCGGGTATCGTAACCGACTCTACCACAAGCGAACCTATGCCTTATGTTACTGTATATTTTAGAGGTACACAAACGGTTCAGATGACTGATGAAGCTGGATACTTCTCTATAAAAACAAACACAGATTCAAAAGAGTTAATTGTATCTTCGGTTGGCTATAAAGATTATGTCTATCCTGTTATCAGGGGTGAGAAGTACCAAATCTCGGTGAAGTTGCAAAACGAAGAGTATGCAATGGAAGAGGTTGTGGTTAAACCTAAACGCGAAAAATATAAGCGTAGAGGCAACCCTGCGGTAGAGTTTGTAAAGAAAGTTATTAAAGCAGGAGAGAGTAATAGTTTGGAAGAGAAGGATTATTATACTCATGATCAATACGATAGATTAACTCTTGCTTTTAATGATTTTAACGAGAATAAGAAAGAGAAACCTATTTTCCGTAAATTCAAATTCTTATTTGATTATGTTGACACTTCAGAGGTTTCGGGTAAACCTATTTTGACTGTGTCAATCAAAGAGCGAAACTCTAAGATATACTACAAAAAAGAGGGTAATACTAAAAAGCAATATATTGAGGCTATCAGGCGTATGGGTATTGATGATATGCTCAACCAAGAGAGTATGCAACAATTCTACGATGAGCTTTTTAAGGAGGTTAATATTTATGACAACCAAATTAATTTGATGCTTACTCGTTTTGTGAGTCCTCTTTCAAATATTGCTCCTTCGTTTTATAAGTTCTACCTTTTAGATACTATTGCTATTGATAGTGTTCAGTGTGTTGATTTAGGATTTGCTCCTCACAACTCAGAATCAAATGGTTTTGTGGGACACCTTTATGTTACTCTTGACTCTACATACTTTGTTAAAAAAGTTGATATGAACGTACCTAAAGATATTAATCTTAACTACGTTCAAAGTATGAAGATTAAACAAGAGTTTACTCGCACCGAAGATGGATTACGTATAAAAAAATTGGATGACGCTATTGTTGAAATGAAGTTGATGCCCGGTATTCAGGGATTACACGTTAGGCGTTTAATTGGTTGCAGAAATCATAGTTTTGAAGCTCCTGCCGATAGTTCTATTTTCGAGAAAGAGGGTGCTGTTATTGAGGATGAATATGCCTTAATGCAACCTAATCAATATTGGGAAGATAACCGTATGATTCCGATTAAGAAGAAAGAAAACTCGGTAGACAAAATTCTTGCCCAACTACGTCAAAATAAGGTATTTTATTGGTCAGAGAAGATTCTCACAAGCTTAGTGTCAGGATATGTTCCTACTTCAAAAAACAGCAAGTTTGATTTGGGTCCGTTAAATACTACTATTAGTGGTAATACGGTTGAGGGTGCTCGTTTAAGAATTGGTGGTATGACTACTCCTAACCTACACAAACGTATCTTCTTGGATGGTTATGTGGCATTTGGTACTCGCGATAAGAAGTTTAAATATAAAGCCGATTTCATATACTCTTTTATTGATAAAAAGGAGCATTACAAAGAGTACCCAATTCATCAAATTCGTCTATCACACAAGTATGATATTAACCAGCTTGGTCAGCAATACAGATTTACCAATAAGGATAATGTATTCTTGGCTCTTAAACGTATGAAAGATGTTCGCTCTACCTATTTAAGAACTTCTGAAATTGAGTATATGAGAGAACACAGACATGGATTATCATATAATATAGGTTTTGCTTTTAAGACCGAAGAGGCTACTCAATGGATGGAGTTTGTTGATGGTTATGGTAACTCTCTTAAAAAGTATGACCAAGCAGATTTCAATATAAAAATCAGATATGCCCACAAAGAGCGTTTTTACCAAACTAAAGGTCAACGCTACCCTATTTCAAAAACAGCTCCTATTATTTTGCTTAACCATGGAATGGGATGGAAGGGTTTCTTGAATAGCAAGTACAACTATCAACGTACCGATTTAAGTTTACAAAAGGCTTTCTGGTTCTCAACTTACGGACACTTGAATGCTGTACTTAAATTCTCAAAGGTTTGGACTAAAACTCCATATACTGCATTGATTATACCCGATGCTAACCTTACATATACTATTCAACCTCAATCGTTCTCAGTATTGAATCCTGTTGAGTTTATTTTTGACAACTACGCTGCTTGGGATCTTGAGTATTATGCCAATGGTATTCTGTTTAACCACATTCCATATATAAAATATTTGAAAATAAGAGAGGTTGTTTCGTTTAGAGGTTTCTTTGGTTATTTGTCGGATAAGAATAATCCCGAGAAAGATCCCACACTTTGGCGTTTCCCCGATGTTAACCAAAATGCTCATTGGAAACCTAAATTGCCATATATGGAGGTGGGTGTTGGATTGGACAACATATTAAGTATTTTAAGAATTGAATATGTATTCCGCGTAACATACAGAGATTTACCGAATATTAAAAAAGGTGGCGTGAGAATTGAGTTACACTTCTCATTCTAATAAAGAGATATGATTATTGCAAAAGAGAAGAGAGAGAACAATATAGCCGAATATCTGCTTTATATGTGGCAGGTGGAGGATATAATCAGAGCATGTAAATATGACATTGCTCTGATTAATGCTAATATTGTGGAGGGTTATAATGTTGCTCCAGAGGTTAAAGCCGAGATAAGGAATTGGTATGAAAATCTAATTGAAATGATGCGAAATGAGGGCAAATTGGAGAGAGGTCATTTGCAGATTAACACAAATGTCATTATCAAACTCAACGACCTTCACTCTCAACTTCTGGCTTCGCACAAAATGCCTCTTTATACCGTCGCTTTTTACAAAGCACTACCCTACATTAACGAGATAAAGGGTAAACAAGGAGCAAATGAGTGTAGTGATATTGAAACTGCGTTCAATATGCTATACGGATTATTGATGCTACGTTTAACTAAAAAAGAGATTTCGGAAGAGACAATTGCTGCAAGTAAAACTATTTCGCAGTTTTTATCTCATCTCTCAGAACTATATAAACAAGATAAAGCAGGCGAATTAGAGTTATAATAGTTTTATGGCAGTTTTATTAATTACAGGTGCTAATGGTCAATTAGGCAATGAGATGCGTTGCATTGCTGATAGAGATAATATCAATTCTTACATTTTTACCGATGTTGAGGAGTTGGATATTACAAACTTTAGTGATATTTGTAATTTTGTTGAAATTCACAAACCTGACTTTATCATTAACTGTGCCGCATATACTGCTGTTGACAAAGCAGAAGATGATAGTGAGATTTGTGCTAAAATAAATACTCTCGCAGTTGATAACTTAGCCAATGCCGCAAAGATTGCCAACGCAAAGGTTATTCATGTATCAACCGACTATGTTTATGGTGGAGATGCTACTATGCCATACATAGAGAGCGACACAACAAATCCAAAATCAGTATATGGCAAAACAAAACTTGAAGGAGAGATTGCTCTTGCCAATATATTACCCGAACAGAGTATTACAATAAGAACTTCATGGTTATACTCATCTTTTGGTAGAAATTTTGTTAAGACAATGATTTCACTTGGCAAAGAGCGTGAGAGTTTAAATGTTGTTTGCGATCAACGTGGAACTCCTACTTTTGCCCGTGATTTGGCAAATGCTATTATGAGTATTGTAAACTCAAATAAGTTTGAGTCTGGGATATACAACTATTCAAATGAGGGAGAATGTTCGTGGCATGAGTTTGCTTGTGAGATTTTTAAAATTGCAGATATTGATTGCATGGTTAATGCCATTACAACTGACCAATACCCAACAAAGGCTCAAAGACCTGCATATAGTGTTTTAGATAAGAGCAAAATTAAAAAGGTGTATGGTTTAGAGATACCCGAATGGAGAGAGAGTTTAAAAGATTGTATTAAGTTATTAAATAGTAATATAGATTAATTTTATGAGTACCCTAACACAAGAGATAGAGAGAAGAAGGACATTTGCAATTATTAGCCACCCTGATGCCGGTAAAACAACTCTTACTGAGAAGTTATTGCTTTTTGGTGGTGCTATTCATATTGCTGGTGCTGTTAAATCGAACAAGATTAAAAAGACAGCAACTTCGGACTGGATGGAAATTGAAAAACAACGCGGTATCTCGGTTGCCACCTCTGTTATGGGTTTTGAATACAACAACCATAAAATTAATATTCTTGACACTCCTGGTCACCAAGATTTTGCCGAAGATACTTATCGCACTCTAACGGCTGTTGATAGCGTTATTATTGTTGTTGACGTTGCTAAGGGTGTGGAGATGCAGACTCGAAAACTTATGGAGGTTTGCCGTATGCGTAAAACTCCCGTTATTATCTTTGTAAATAAACTGGACCGCGAAGGTAGAGATCCTTTTGAAATTCTTGATGAATTGGAGAGTGAGTTGAAAATTTCGGTACGTCCTTTAAGTTGGCCTATTAACATTGGTCAAAGATTTAAAGGTGTTTATAACATATATGAGAAAAACTTAAACCTTTATACTCCAAGCAAACAGGTTGTTACCGAAAGTGTTGAGTTTACTGATATTAACAACCCAGAACTTGAGAATTATATTGGCGAGGATGATGCCGAACGTTTGAGAAATGACCTTGAACTTATATCGGGAGTATATCCTGATTTTGAGAAGGAGGAGTATCTTAAAGGAGAACTTGCTCCTGTATTCT